>JANPGQ010000516.1:0-7517 GCA_031423975.1 Cytophagales bacterium
TTCAAATAAAACACTTTTGAACTATGAAGTCTTCTTTTTGTGTCAAAATAAGGAAAAAATACTTCGCCATAGATTAATAAAGCAGTACCGAAAAATTAATCTGATATTAATCTATGTAGATCTGTTAAGTTATTTTAGAAGCACACAATTTTCATTCAATCAACGGACTAAGTCCAAATACTATCCGTTTCCATTTTTACACCATTGCTTCCTCCTTTTTGACTATTCCTTCTGAATATTTTGCTTTTGCCCTCATTTCTTTCCTACTTTAAAGATAAATACCCTTAAACAATGAACGCCATCATCATTGAAGACGAAAAGTTGGTTGCCAAGGAATTGACAATGAAAATTGCCGAGATTGATGCTAACTTAAAAATTTTGGATGTGTTACCCAGTGTAAAAACTGGACTGCGGTGGTTTGGCGAAAATGCTGAACCTGACCTTGTCTTTGCCGATATTCAGTTGGCGGATGGCGTTAGCTTTGAGATTTTTGATAAATTCCCGCTCTCTTGTCCTATCATTTTTATTACTTCCTACAACGAATATGCTATTCGGGCTTTTAAGGTCAATGGCATTGATTATTTGCTAAAACCCGTCGAACCTGAAGAATTGGAAAAAGCCATTAATAAGGCTAAAAAGATAAAGAAAAATCTCAACAAACCTGCCTTAGACCTCAATCATTTGGTAGAAATGCTTAAATCAGGCGAAAATACTAAAACGCTTTTTAAAGAGAATTTTCTCTGTAATCATCGCAACGCTTGGGTGCCAGTCAAAACAGAAGAAATAGCTTTTTTTATGTATGAAACACTAATATATGTATGTACTAAAACAAATGAAAAATACAATATGGATTTTGAATCAATGGATGAAATTGAGGAGATGCTCAATCCAGACTTATTTTTTAGGGTCAATCGGCAATTTATTGTCAGTCGGAATGTTGTTCAAAGAGTTTGGGGAATTGAAAACTCAAAAATGATGGTAAAATTAAAAGAGCCTCATCAAAATATTGAGATAGATATGAGCCGTCAAAAAGCTCCTGTTTTCAAAAAATGGTTGGAAAAATGAGCGAATTATTCATTGTTCGATTTTCGTTATTCGATATGGAATGCCCCACATTTCGGAAATATGCATTCAAGAATGTTTTACTCCTTTTTTTATTAGAAATTGGGGGTATTTGTTTTGCTCAAAAACCTCAGAATCCCTTTGTTTTCAAACAATTTCTTGATGGTAAAAGCACCATGACAAACATTGTGAGTTGTTTTTTGGAGGATAAGGACGGTTTTTTATGGGTTGGAACAATGGACGGCTTGAAACGATTTGATGGAAATGATTTTACTATTTTTAAACACGACAAAAACAATTTACATTCATTAGCTCATAATGAAATAGAGGCAATTTGCGAAGATAATGCAGGTAGAATTTGGATAGGTTCGGGGCAAGGAATTGGCTATTTTGATAAAAAAACTAATCAATTTTACAATTTTAAAGAGTTCAACAAAAACAATCATATTTGTTTTAATATTGTTTGTGATGCCAAAGGTGATGTCTGGTTTTCAATTCGGAAAAAAGGGCTATTTCGTTATTCCACTACAACAAAAAAGCTGCAAAATTTTGCCCATCATCCTAACGACAATTCATCACTTTTGAGCAATAGGATTTACTCAAAGGGAATGGTTTATGACCCACTAAAAAGAGGCTTATGGCTTCAAACGGAGAAAGGAATTAACTTTTTTGATTTTACGAACCAACGTTTCTATCATAAAAATAACAATCCCAAAAATCTTTCCATCTACCAATCCGAGAGCAGTAGAGGACTTGCTTTGGATAGGAATAATCTAATCTTTTTTGAAAAAGATACACAAAAAATCAGGTATTTCGATGTAGTAAAAGAACGTTCTTCCAAAGAAATTACAGTGAAAAGTAATTTGAGGAAAGAAGAAATCGAAATCCTTTATATTTTCGTGGATGCCCAGCATAATCTATGGTTGAGCGATTGGTTTAGATTCTGTTATTTTTTGCATATAGAGAAACCAATACTAACTGAATTGGACAATGACCTTAACGACCCCAATTCTATTGCCTCCAATTCTTTTTGGAGTGTCTATCAACAAAAAGATGGTACGATTTGGCTGGGGACAAATAATGGTATTTCTACAACTAATCCACAAAAAAGTCTATACAAAATACATGACTTAGCAACTTTGTATCCTTCACTCAAAGTACGAAATCAGTTATATGCTTTCAAAGAAGATGAGCAGGACAACACTTGGTGGATGGCGGCAGATGAGCAGAGTTTCGTGCATTATAATCCTCAAAACAATCATTTAGAGAGTTTTAATATTCCCAAAAATCCCAAATGCCCTAATGCCTTTATTCAGACTCTTACCGAATATCACCATAATTTTTATATCGTTTCTACCAATTCAATTCATTTATTTGATAAAAAGAGAAAGACGTTTAAAAGTTTGCCCATGCCTGATAGTTTGAGCTACAAAAATCTTATTTCTCATGCTACGCAAAGAGGTGATTCTATTTGGATTTTTTGTGATAATGCCAAGGCATATTCCTACAAAATTCCAAGTAAAAAATGGACCCAATACCCCATTTTAACAACCCTACAACCCGACCAGTCATCCAGTTATCCGTTCCTGACGAATACGCATCAAAAAAAAACAAATTCGGTGTTAATTAATGCCCAGTCCAGTATTTATTGTTCGGAAATTGACAACAATGGCGATATTTGGATAGCGATACAGAACACAGGATTAGCCAAGTTTTCTAAGCAAAAACATGCTTTTGAGTTAATTAAACCCAAAAATGTAAATGATTATGAAAATCTGAGTTTTACTGCGATGCGAAAAGATAAGGATGGTAATTTCTTGATTGGTACTTATGGTTTATTGAAATTTAACCCTGAAACAGGGTTGTTTACGTCTGTATTAGATGCCAATGTAATAAATGATATGCTGATTGATAAAGAAGGAAAGATTTGGCTGTCGGCGTATAATGATTTTACCATTCTAAATCCGAAAACCAACCAAATAATCAAGCAAACAATACCTTTGAACAAGGGAAATTTGCTTTGGGCAAACACACTTTTTTTCTTAAAAAATGGACAAATTGCTTCTTTGATGAAGGGCGTTGTGGCTGTAATTGACCCAACGAAATTGATTCCACCGACAACGAAAGACAAGGTTCTTCTAAGCAAAATACAGGTTTTTGGTTCGGAGATTTTGCTTCATCATAATGCCTCTTCGGTCAATTTTCAGGCATCCGAAAATGTGTTTATCGTCTATTTTGCTACGTTGAATATCTCAAATGAAAATAAATATACTTATCAATATCAACTTTCAGGTTACCAAGATGAATGGGTTTCAACACCAGAAATGTTTACTTCTTATACCAATCTTAACGGAGGAGACTATGTTTTTAAAGTAAAAGGCATCGACCAAAATGGCTATGAAACGCCAGTAAGTATGCTCAATATCCACATTGATACATTTTTCTATAAAACCAAATGGTTTTTGTATTTAGGTATATTGGCAGTTTGTGCTTTGATATATGCTTTTGTAAAATTTCGAGCAAATGAACGGGTGAAAATTTATAATTTACAGATGCAATCCACCCGTTTAGAAAAAGACAAAACCGAGATTCAGTATCAAAATCTGATTAACCACCTTAATCCACATTTCTTGTTTAATAGCCTAACATCTTTGAATAGTTTGATAATGACTGAGCCTAAATCAGCTTCTAAATTCCTGCAAAAACTATCGACAATTTACCGTTATATTTTACAAAATAAAGATAAAGAAGTGGTCAGTTTAAGTCAAGAATTAGACTTTGTAAAGCATTATATTGACCTACAAAAATCTCGTTTCGACGAAGGATTAGAGATTCACATTGACATTGACAAGGAACATTTAATGAGCGGAATTGTGCCTGTTACACTCCAAAATTTATTTGAAAACGCCATTAAGCATAATTCTGTTGAAGAAGATAAACCATTAATAATCAAGGTGTTTATCAACGGTGAATACTTGTTTGTTAAAAATAATTTACAAAGAAAAAAATTTGTAGATACCTCAAACAAACAAGGACTCGAAAGCCTAAAAAATCTCTATAAATACCTGAAAGATAAACCTTTGGAGACGATTGAAACAACGGACGAGTTTGTGGTTAAAGTGCCTTTGCTATAATCAATTCAAAACTTCTTCAGTAGCCTCTATCATTGCCCCCGAAAGCGTTACGTAACATAGCGTCCATGCTTCTCCCAATTCTTCATTCCAATTACTTCCCAAACCCTTTTCGAGTGTCCACAAAAGTGCTGTGCCAACAGGTTGATACTGTTCAGGAGTTACGCCATATTTTACGTGCCTTTGAGCCAATTTGGCTACTTCTTCCATAATACTATCGAGCTTATCCAATTTGCCAATCACATACGCCAGCATCGTAATTAATTTACGAGATTGTTCGGGCATTTGGGCATTGCTAAAGAGAGGTTTTACTTCTGGTGAAATTTCAAAAAGGTGGTTGTAAAATAACTCTCCAACAACTTCGGCTGGAATCTTGGCTACTAAGTCAAAACTCTCTTGTACGAGGGTAATTTGCCTGATGGTCATAATCGTATTTGTTTAAATTCTGAGGCAAAGGTGGTGTTTAGAGTTGTTATTCAAAAAAAAATGTACTCGAAGTGTCAAAAATAGAGATTGAGTAGTTGTTATTGAAGATTTGGCTGAAAAACTGCCATTATTCACGTCTGAGAGGGGTATTAAAGCAAAAAACCATTCGTTTCCCAATTATTACCATTAGACAACTCTTTTTGTCTATTGAACTCCTTTTATTTTTTTGATATGAGAGGTTTCTACAACTTTGAGATACAATTCTGTAAATCTTATCTCAAAGTATCATGAAAACTTTTTACATTTTAATCTCAATCATGCTCGTATATATCAGTACGTTCTCTCCACGAGCCTATTCTCAATTTATGGGTATCAATACACCTGTGCCGCTCGCACCACTGCACGTTACCGGCAATGCCATTATCAATACTCAGCTAATTATCCGTGCGGATGGTGATGACCCCAATTTTGCAACTGTCATGGTAAATGCTATAAATCCAACAGCAATTTCTGGCTATTCTATGTTGAGAAATGGGATTTTTGGAGCCATGTTGGGGTCAATACTTCAAATGATTTTTTTGGAAAAGTAGGTGCAAACACTCCAAACGCCATTTATGCCAAAGCGAGTGATAATCACGTGGGAATTAACACTTCAAATCCGTTGGCAAATTTAGATGTTAATGGTACGATAAAATTGGGAGCTAATGGAACTGTCTTTACCAATTTAATAAAAGGTTCATTTACCCTTGATGTGCCTTCGATTGCAGTCAATAGTAGTTTGATTCAAACTTTCACCGTAGCCAATGCAACGGCTGGTGGTGTAGTGAGTATTTCGCCCGATGTGGCTTTACCAGTAGGGGTTCTGATGTGTAATGCCAGAGTCAGTGCTGCTAATACAGTTGAAGTTACTTTTAGGAATACCTCACTCTCAATCCAACTCAATCCTGTTTCGATGGCTTATCATATTGCCATCATTCTGTAAAACACTCTAAATCAAATTATTATGAAAAATTTATTCCTTTTATTGATTTGTTGGACAATGTCCAATCAAGGATTTTGCCAACGTGTTGGATTAAATAAACTTTTTTTTCCCTTAGAAGTTGTCTCGCAGAACGATACTCCAAATCCAGTGTTGATTCGAGCAGATGGGAATAATACTGGTTTGGCAACGATTGCCCTTAATGCTAATAATTTAACGGCAACCACTAATTATACACTTGGTAGAAACGGCTCAAATTCAGCTATATTGAGCTATGACCAAACGATAAATAATTTAACATTTCGTGTGAGCAATCAACCATTTATGGCTTTTAGAGTGAATGCTGCTAATAATTTTGTACCAGTAAATTACTTCAACGCTTCACCTAATCTTGCACAATTAGAGGTTTATGGCACTACTAAATGTGGTGCAGATGGAACGGTAATGAATTCAATCATAAAAAGGACAATAACAATGGATATCCCCACCATTTCAGCAGGTCAAACCGCAACATTAACTTTTATCCTCAGTGCAGTTGCACCATTAGGAAGTGTCGTGAGTATTAGTCCAAAAGCCAATTTAGACCCCAAATTAGTGATTGATTATGCAAGGGTGAGTGCATCAGGTGTAGTTGATGTGGTCATTACAAATATTTCTACGACGTTTGCCCAACGTAATGCGATTTTACCTACACAAGGTCTTACAATATTTGATATTACCAACAGTAGTTATTGGTATTTTGACGGGGAATCTTGGGTTAATTTGGCGATTGCTTCAGCAAATCCTTGACTCATTACAGATAGTAATATTAGTAACGCAAATGCTGGAAATATTGGCATCGGCACTAATACTCCAAAAGCATTTTTAAATATACCCGCTGGCAAAACAGTTCTTTTTGGCACCGATACCTCAGGGTTTGGTAACAAATTTATCTGGTATGGTAACAAAGGAGCTTTGAGAGTAGGATTTGCCACTATAAACGAGTTTGATTACGGAAATGTTGGTATAGGTTCATTCTCAACAGGTACTGGAAATACCGCAAGTGGTGCTTATTCAACCGCAATGGGTTCACATAATCTTGCATCTGGTGCAGCTTCAATTTCTTTGGGAGCTTTTTCAGTATCAAGTGGAAATTATTCTTTTTCAGTAATACTAACGCTTTCTGTATTGGTGGAGCATCCAACAATTTTGTTGCCACCAGTACCGCCGACAATCAGATGATGATGCGGTTTGATAATTATACTTTCTGGGTTACTCCGCTCAATTATGCTTACCTCACGTCAGCAAGCAATGGTTGGGCTTATACTTCTGATAGAAACAAGAAGGAAAATTTTGAAGAATTGAATGGTGAACTGGTACTAAAGAAAATAGCTAAAATCCCTTTTTATTCTTGGAATTTTAAAACGAAAGAAAGTAAAGAATATCGTCATTATAGCATCATGGCACAGGATTTCCATGACAATTTTGGAAAAGATAATTTAGGGGTAATTGGAAATGATACCACCGTAAGTGCCTTATATTTGCTCGGAGTGGCATATACGTGCATTAAAGCACTTGAAAAAAGAACGGAGGAATTATTAATTAAAAATGAAAAATTGGAAGATCAACTCCAAATCCAAAATCAAAAATTTAAGGAAGAAATAGTTGAATTGAAAGCAATGATTACTCCAAAACGCAAAAATATGTCACTCAAAAAATACAACTAACGAAAAAAGAAGAATTATTTACTTTGAAATAACAGGAAGGCGGTTTAAAATTTCGTTTTGAATCAATGAAAAATAACCTTTGATTTAAACCTTAATTCTTATTGTTTGTGATGAGCTTACGCTCAAGATTTATTTGACAATATTACTAATGTTTATAAAACTTTAATTTGTCACATATTTCATAAAACAACATCTTTTGGTTAGCGGTCTGAC
>JANPGQ010000517.1:0-11032 GCA_031423975.1 Cytophagales bacterium
GTTTTAAAATTTAGAATTTATTGTGAGTTAAAATAATGAATTCCAGTTTTTGCTTTCGCCAATTGGTCAGTGGAGACACTGACCATGGATAGTAGAATCAAGTAAAGGTCGCTGAACTCAATTCAGCGACCTTTTTTCATGTAACGCATTTTTTCAATATCTTTATCATCATTTCATCTAACAAAACCCCAATAATGCAACGTAGAAATTTCCTTCAAAGCTTAGTAAGCGTTCCACTGATTACTTCGGCAGGTGTCGTAAAAACTAATCCTGTCATTAAACCCGCCCGCCTCAAAGCGGGTGATACTATTGGTTTGGTTTGTCCTGCGGCTCCTGCGTTTAGCAAAGAAGGTGTCAAAATCACAGTGGAATCTTTACAGGCATTGGGTTTTAAGGTAAAGTATGGAAAAAGAATGTGGGAACGCTACGGATATTTAGCGGGCAAAGACGCTGATCGTGCGGCTG
Source organism: Cytophagales bacterium (assembly GCA_031423975.1). Taxonomy (GTDB): domain Bacteria; phylum Bacteroidota; class Bacteroidia; order Cytophagales; family Spirosomataceae; genus Arcicella. The sequence continues at coordinate 466 of JANPGQ010000517.1, forward strand.
ACATCAACGAAATGTTCACTGATTCGTCCGTACAGGGTATTGTGTGCGTACACGGAGGTTGGGGTTGTGCGAGAATTTTGCCTTTATTGGACTATGAAACCATCCGTAAAAACCCAAAAGTCATCGTGGGGTATTCGGATATTACGGCTTTATTATTGGGCATTCATGCCCAAACGGGCTTGGTAACCATGCACGGTCCCGTGGGTTCAGCCACTTGGAATGAGTTTACGGTAAAACATTTTCGGAGTGTATTGATGAATGGCGAAGCAACTTTATTCGATAATCCCAAAGTCATGGGCGATAATTTAGCCTTAGTCAATGACCGAGTTTCTACCATCAATGGCGGAAAAACCAAAGGCAAACTTTTGGGCGGAAATCTGACGGTTTTGTGTCATTTATTAGGCTCAAAATACATCCCCGATTGGAAAAATTCCCTGCTTTTTTGTGAGGATGTCGAAGAAGCCCCATACAGCGTTGACCGCATGATTACCCACCTCAAACTGACGGGAGCTTTGGACGAAATGAATGGTTTTATCTTCGGAAAATGTACTAAATGCGAAGTCGGCAGTGGCAGTTTTGGTTCATTGACAATTGAAGACCTTTTTGAAGACCACATCCGCCCACTCAACAAACCCGCTTTCGCAGGGGCGATGATTGGGCATATCACCCATAAATTTACGATTCCGTTGGGCATTGAAGCTGAAATGGATGCCGATAAAGGGACGATTCAATTGTTGGAGAGTGCGGTTTTGTAGGATTTTAGCATCCAGGAATGAGTAAGCGGAAAGCCCAAACTGAACACTAATTCGTACATTTGATTTTGTATTCAAACACACAATCTTACATGAAAAAGTCTTACTATACTCTTGCTATTTGCTTGTTGAGTTTATCTATTTTTGCTCAACCCAATATCTCTCTCAACTCCGTGATTACGGGTCTTTCACAACCGATGCAATTTGTTAATGCGGGTGATGGCACAAACCGTATTTTTATTCCTCAGAAAGGCGGAGAAATCAAAGTTTTTGATAGAAATTTTGTTTTATTAGGAACATTTCTGACAGTAACAGGAATCACTTCGGGCGGTGAACAAGGGCTATTAAGTCTATGTTTTCATCCCCAATACAAAACCAACGGCTTATTTTTTGTCTATTATACCAATGGCTCGGGTAACTTGGAAGTAGCTCGTTATCAGGTAAGTAGCAATGAAAATGTAGCGGATGTTTCTACTAAAAAAATAGTAATTACCATTCCACATCCCTCTAACACTAATCATAATGGCGGCACTTTACGCTTTGGCAAGGATGGTTATTTATATCTCTCAACGGGCGATGGAGGGGGTGGAGGCGACCTCAATAATAATTCACAAAACAACGGTGTATTATTAGGCAAAATGCTTCGTTTGAATGTAAATGCCTCCAATACAGCTCCTTTTTATACCATCCCCGCTGGCAATCCTTTTGGTAATGAAGTCTTAGCCAAAGGACTAAGAAATCCTTTTCGTTGGAATTTCGACAGACTTACGGGCGATATGTGGATTGGTGATGTGGGACAGAGTGCTTTTGAAGAAATCAGTCGTGTTCATCGAGACTCCATGCAAGTTAATTTTGGCTGGCGATGCTATGAAGGTAATGCAACTTATAATACTACGGGTTGTCTTCCTGCCGCAAATTATCGCTTTCCTGTGATAGCTTATCCAAATCCTTCTCAAGGACAGTCTGTGGTAGGTGGTACAGTGTATCGTGGGCAAACGTATCTTTCCATGAAAGGCTATTATTTTGGAGTGGATTTTTACACAGGTAAACTGTTTAAAATCAAATTTGATTCTCTAACTTATACTTACAATATCACTTCGCAAATCATTTCACCCAATACAATTTCTGATTTTGGGGAATCGGAAGATGGTGAAATGTATGTTACGTGTTTAAACAATGGCAATGTCTATCGCATGGTTTCTGATGGCCCCGTTTTGCAATATACTTTTACAGGAAATGGCAATTGGACGGATGCCGCCAATTGGAGTAATAATACCATACCATCTACCACATCACCTTCTGGCAGTGTCGTCATTATTAGTCCTGTTTTGGGTGGTGAATGTGTTGTAAATATGCCTGTAAGCATTAGTTCAGGCATTAAAATAAAAATTGAAAATAGTAAGCAATTACGAATGAGTAGTAATCTGACTTTTCAGTAAAGTTTGTCTATCACATCATTTGGGGATATTATTTTACGGAATACCACCCGAAGATGTGATTGTAATTATGAGGTATGTGATACAATTTTGTAAACATGATTTACACACATCACAAGCCTAAAACAATGAAAAAAACTTTCCTATTTCATAAAAAACTATCCATAGATTTTTGTGAAAAATATGTCTTTATTCTCCTTATTTCCTACTTAATTTCAGGATGTACAAAAAGTACTTTGGAGTTGGTTGTACCTGAAAAGGAAATTGATATAGTTGCTCCTAAACTATCTTTTGAAGATAAAAGAGAATTGTCTTATGGTACAAATTCGTATCAGAAATATGATTTATTTCTGCCCAATCTTCGCAATACTCGCAATCCAGTTATTGTGCTATTACATGGTGGAGCATGGCGAGTAAGTGATAAAAGTTCCCTTAATTTTGTAGTAGATATTTTGAAAAATAAGCGGGTAAACTGTGCCATCGTCAATGCCAATTATCGTTTGGCTTCTCCTACTTTGGGTGTTAGCCATCATCAACAAGTGGAGGATATTGGGAAATTACTCCATAAAATTGCCGCTGATTCAAAGGATTTAGGTATTAGTTCAGATTTTTATTTGGTAGGAATGAGTTCAGGAGGACATTTGGCTTTGTTATACACAGCAACCACTGATGAAGACCATTTGGTGTCGGGCATTGGTGGAATTGTAGCACCCATTGACCTCACAAATCAGAAAATTAGAGAAGGAACTATTGGCTACGACATCCAGCAATTAATTGGAAAAACTTATTCCCAAGTTCCCGAAGAATACAGAGATGCCAGCCCAATCTATCACGCAACTCGCCGAAAAATACCAACTATTTTGTTTTACGGAGGCAAGGATAATATCGTAACTTCCGACCAATCAACTTTGGCTAAATTAGCTATCAGTTCAAGATTGGCTTGCAATGAATATTATTACTATCCAGACCAATCTCATGAATGGTCGGCATGGTCAGAGACCTTGGATAAGATAATCTCTTTTGCGGAGCGTAATCTTTGAATTAATTATTTGTTACTGGTTATTAGCTAATTGTAAAGAGATTCGTCTTCAATTGAATCTATTAATTAAAATTGAATTCACTTTCAACCAATAACCAGTAACAGACTTACTCAAATACCACATCTTCATCTAATTCCGCCCATTGCTCAATATTATTCTGATAATGCTTTTCCACAACATTACGCTTGATTTTCATAGTTGGCGTGAGCATATTATTCTCTACTGACCACATTTCTTTCACCACAATTGCTTTGGAGAGGGCTTCATAACTTTTGAAACTTGGATTTACTCTTTTCAAGGTCATCTCCAGACTTTCAATCACACTATGCCTGTCCATATTTTTACCAATATCCGATAATACAATCAAGGCAATTGGTTGTGGCAACCCCGCCCCAACTACACAAACTTGTTCCAAAATAGGATTGACCGCCAACATATTTTCGATGGGAGCAGGCACAATATATTCACCCTTCGCCGACTTGAACATATCCTTTACCCGACCCGTGATTTTCAAATATCCTTCCGAATCTATTTCGCCCATATCGCCCGTACACAAGTACCCATCCTTGTATAAACCTTCCGTCAAAATTGGTTCTTTATAGTAGCCAAGTGTATTCCAAGGACATTTCATCTGAATTTCACCCGTTTCTGGGTCAATTCTGGTAATAACTTTTTGATACGGTTTTCCCACCGTTCCACTCTTTATGGCATCGGCTGGCATAATGCTATGAGCCCCTACATTTTCGCTCATGCCATAAGCCTCACGAATGGTAATACCCAGTTTTTTGTACCAATCCAGCAAACTGGGGGGCATTGGGGCAGCACCCGTCAAGATAACTTTGGCATCGGCAAGCCCTAATCCTTTCTGAATTTTGCTTTTGATGGCGGCTTTCACAAAAGGTATTTTTAGCAATAAATCCAAGCGACTTTGGGGCATTTTCGAGAGGATTCCTTGTTGAAATTTTGTCCAGATTCGGGGAACTGCCAAAAAGTGCGTAGGCATGGCAGTTTGAAGATTTTTCGAGAAACTCTCTAACGTATCGGCAAAATAAACCCTACCACCAGTTGCCATACTTGCCGACTCCACAATGTTACGTTCTGCAATATGACAGAGGGGTAAGTAGGAGAAAAAACGAGCATTTTGAGTACTCAAAGCCACATCATGTTGTGTATAAGTAATAGCGGCAGTAGAAGCTCCAAAAGTCATCATAACGCCTTTTGGAACGCCCGTTGTACCAGAGGTATAGATGATGGTAGCGATGTCTTCGTCCTTCGGTTTTATATTCTCTTGCAGGGGGCTGTGGGCTTTTATTACACTGGTCCATTCATCCATTTCTTTTGTGGGAGAGCCATCATAAAAACCTGGATAAGCAATACATTTTACACTGGCAGGCACACCGTCTTTCATGTTTTTCCAACCATCTAACTTACCCACAAACAGTACTTTACATTCAGAATGCACCAAAACTTGATTCAATTGTTCTGCCACCAAAGTAGCATAAAAAGGCACGGATATATGCCCTGCCATCGTGATAGCTAAGTCAGAAATTATCCAGTGGGCACAGTTTTTTGAAACAATTCCGATGTGGCTTTTTTCGGGCAAATTCATAGATTTTAATGCCGTTGCCATTCTACGAGCTTGGTTGCCCGTTTCTTTGAAGGTAAAATCTATGTATTCGTCTCCAACAGGCTGGCTCAAATAGATATTATTTGGCGTATTTTCCTCCCAATGGTAGAAATTTTCTACCATCGTTTTCAATTCTTTAATCATGATTTGTGGTTTTTAAAAAAAGTACAATAAGTTATCAATTTATTCGTAAATTAATTACATTTGTTATGGAAAAAATTCAAGATTTTTGATTTATTCCAAACCTGACCCCAAAAACGCACAAACATGAAATTACAAGCAGTGTTTCGTACTCTGTTGATTGGTACTTTGTTACTGATTCTGGGCTACGTTTTTTTGCAAAGTTTTGATTCGTTTGCCACGCACGCTTTAAGGAAACCTTGATTTTGACAGTTATCAGTAAATAGTTATCAGTTCAAAAGGGTTAAATAATTACTTTATATTTTGCATTAACTCTAATAACCAATAACTAATTACTGATAACTAAATCACAAACTCCACTTCTTTAAAGTCAAAATATAGAACAATTCCATCCGTTTCGATTCCCAATTTGCCTGTTTCGTCAATTCCCACAATTTGCCCTAAAAATTGCTGTCCATTTTTTCTAAAATAATGGTATTCTTCAAATCTAAATAAATTAGATAAGTATCTCATTTTCAGAGATTCATAGTTGTTGTTTTTGATTTGTAGATAATTTTTCTCCAATGATTCTAACAGCTTTTTTAACATTTCCGACAGGTCATATTTTAGTGGATTTTGCGTAATATTTCGGAGCGAGGTAGCTCTTAGATTCCCAAATTGAGTTTGATTGATATTCAAGCCAATGCCCACTACAGAATATCCGATATGATAGCCCTGCAAAGTATTTTCAATCAAGATTCCACCCATTTTTTGGTTTTCATAATAAATGTCATTCGACCATTTTACGGTTAAACCTTCATCAATAAATTCACTCAAAAAATCAAAGACCCCCAATGATATTGCCACATTGAGTTGGAATTGGTTGTTGGCTTTTAGGAAACTAGGTTTAAAAATGACTGAAAAGGTCAGATTTTCACCTACCGAAGCCTCCCATGTGTTGCCTCTTTGTCCCCGACCCGCCGTTTGATTGTCGGTAACAATGACCATTCCTTCAAAAACGTTTTCGTCCGACTGAATTATTTGTGCCGCAAAGTCGTTAGTAGAATGACAAGTTGGCATATATTTCAGCGTTTTGCCAGTAAATAATGTATTGGGTTGAATATTGTACAAGGTTATTTTGTAATTTTAAGGTTCTGTTCAAAACGAACAACAATATACGATAATTTATGCTTTTGAGAGTCCTATCATAAAATGATTTTCAGGCATAATCTTATCAAATCATTCATTTAAAATCATTTCATAACAAGATATTTTACTGTTTTTTGGCAATAATCTATACAAAAATCAGCAATCAAAAATCTAAAATTAATACATGGCAGAAGCTAAAACAAAAAGAGAATTAAGTTCAGAGGAACTAAGTCAGTTGGTGGTGAAGGGAATGCAGGAGAAAAAGGCAAATAATATTGTAGTAATGGATTTAAGAAAGGTAAAAAATGCTTTTACCGATTTTTTTGTGGTTTGTTCTGGAAACTCTGATACACAGGTTGATGCCATCGCAGAATCTGTTGATAAAGAAGTTTGGGAAGAAACCCGCAACAATCCACGAAGCATGGAAGGAAAAGCCAACCATGAGTGGGTTTTGGTAGATTATTATGACGTTATTGTCCACGTTTTCAAAAAAGACCGTCGTGAGTTCTACAAATTAGAAGAACTATGGGGTGATGCCGAATTTACTTATGTGGAAGAATCAGACAATTAACAATAATTAATTTACCTATTAAATTCCTTTATTTCACTGAGCGAATTTACCACTGTTCACGATTAATTGATTATTGTTCATTGAAAAAAGCCTTTGTTCAGTAAATTGAAATGTTAGAAACAAAATAGATAGTCAGTACGTTTTACTTGAATACAATTAAAGGATTTTTAGGAATATAAACACCTGATACCTTAAAATATTAACTAATTACAAAAAATGGCAGAAAATAATAGTGAAGATAATAAACCACAAGTTCCAACGCCAAAACGTCGTCCAAGTGTACCTGGTAATGGTTTTCAAGGTTGGTTAGTAGTTGGTCTTGTAATTGCTTTAATTAGCATTTACTTTCTCAGTAAAACTCGGGTACTAAAACGGGTAGATATAACTCGTTGCGAACAAATGATTGTCAATAAAGAGGTATCTAAATTGACTATTCTTAAAGGTAAAGATTTAGTAGAAGTTACGCTAAAACCAGAAGCATTTGCTAAATACAAAACTGAACTTAATGATCAACCCAATGCGGTAGTAAACCAAAATTCGGGACCTCATTTTGAAACAGAAATCACCTCGGCAGATTCTTTTGTCTCTGATTTGAACGAAATACAGAAAGATGTTCCCCGTGACCAAAGAATTCATGCCTCTATCGAAGAGCGTTATGGAATTTTAGAATTCTTAATGGGACCAGGTTTTTTCATTTTGTTCTTTGTTGCTATCTACTTTATGTTCTTCCGAATGGGCGGAGCAGGTGGACCTGGCGGACAGATTTTTAATATTGGGCGTTCAAAAGCCACTTTATTTGATGGTGATGCCAAAGTAAAAATCACTTTTGATGATGTAGCAGGTTTGGATGAAGCCAAAGAAGAAATCCAAGAAATTGTAGAATTTTTGAAATTCCCAAAAAAATTCACGGACTTAGGGGGTAAAATTCCGAAAGGAGCATTGTTGGTAGGACCTCCAGGAACGGGTAAAACTCTTTTGGCAAAAGCCGTAGCTGGCGAAGCTGGCGTACCATTCTTCTCATTATCAGGGTCTGATTTTGTGGAAATGTTTGTGGGCGTAGGGGCAGCTCGTGTACGTGATTTGTTCAAACAAGCCAAAGAAAAAGCTCCTTGTATCATCTTTATTGATGAAATTGATGCTGTTGGTCGTTCACGTGGACGTGGTGCTATGCCAGGTTCAAACGATGAGCGTGAGAATACGTTGAACTCGCTTTTGGTAGAAATGGATGGTTTCGCTACTGACTCTGGCATTATTATTATGGCAGCTACTAACCGTCCAGATGTATTGGATTCAGCTTTATTGCGTCCAGGTCGTTTTGATAGACAAATTTCAATTGATAAGCCAGATATTGTAGGTCGTGAGGCAATTTTCAAAGTACATTTAAAGCCTTTGAAATTAGCGGCTGATATTGACCCTAAAGAATTATCTGCTCAAACTCCAGGTTTTGCGGGGGCTGAAATTGCTAACGTTTGTAACGAAGCAGCTTTAATTGCAGCTCGTAGAGGTAAAACAGCGGTAGATATGAAAGATTTCCAAGAAGCCATGGATAGAGTAATTGGCGGTTTGGAAAAGAAAAACAAATTGATTTCGCCCGAAGAAAAGAAAATTGTGGCTTACCACGAAGCAGGTCATGCAGTGGCGGGTTGGTTCTTGGAACACGCAAATCCTTTGGTAAAAGTAACAATTGTACCACGTGGCGTTGCCGCTTTGGGATATGCTCAATATTTGCCAAAAGAACAATTTTTGTATCGTACCGAGCAACTGATAGACGAAATGTGCGTAACCTTGGGTGGAAGAGTAGCCGAAGATATTATTTTTGGAAAAATATCTACAGGCGCTCAAAATGACTTAGAGCGTATCACCAAGTTGGCGTATAGTATGGTTACGGTTTATGGCATGAATGATAAATTGGGTAATGTTTCTTTCTTTGATTCAAAAGGAGGTAATGAATATAATTTCAACAAACCATATTCAGAACAAACCGCCCGTGAAATTGATGAAGAAGCCCGGAAAATTATCGCATCAGCGTATGAACGTACCAGAGCATTATTGTCGGATAAACAGGAAAAATTAGAAATTTTGGCTCAGGAATTATTGGTAAAAGAAGTGCTTTTCCAAAATGATTTAGAGCGTTTGATTGGTCCACGTCCGTTTGAACAATTGACAACTTATCAAGAATTTACCAGAAACGAAGATAAGAAAGCGGCAGCTTTGGAAGCCGAAAATGCCAAGAAGGAAGCAGAATTGTCTGCGGAGAGTTAATTGTTAGATTTTTGTTGAAAATATAAAAGCCTGTTCAAATCATTTGAACAGGCTTTTTCTTTATAATTTCAAAAACTCAACTCGTCTATTATTCGCTTTTCCTTCTGGGGTTTTATTGTCGCCTACGGGCTGAGATTCACCCTTGCCGTCAGATTCCAAGCGTGAGGTACTAATGCCAAAATCTGAATTCAATATCGCTTTCACGGCTTCTGCACGCTTTTTAGAAAGGCTCATGTTTGAATTATCATCACCGTCTGCATCGGTATGTCCAATGATTCTTACCCGCACATCGGCATTGTCTTGCAATACTTGGGCAATGGTTTTGAGTGTTCCGTAAGACTCTGGTTTTATCGTGGCAGAGTTTACGTCAAACGTAATGCCTGTTGTAACAAATTTTCCTTCGGTAATCAATTTATTCCGAGTATCGGGAGCTCCCACGGCAAGGCGAAGATTTGAAATCAAGTAGCGGTCTTCGGGTTTATGAAATTCTGCTACGGCGAAAATTAGAGCATTATAAGCCGTTTCAGCCGACATGGCACGAGGCAAATCCCAAACTTTCTCTTCGTTCATATACACCCGCAAGCGTTGTTTTTGTCGCCAAATGGAAATTTTTGCGTAATTATTTACCTTTGCAAAAAACTGACTGGTATTGGTCTCATTTTTCATTTCGGAATGATTATCCTTCTCATAAATATTGTATCCTGTTCGCCCCTGTGAGCTACCTGCATTCATGGGATGAAAATTAACTTCAATTCCACTAACGGGGTCATGCTTAAATCGTCCCCACTTGGTAAAATCCTTTACAGTGGGCAAATTAGACATAATTACGTTGAAAGTAGTGGAATAAAAACTAAATTCGGTATTGGTCAAAAGGTCGAATTCGAGGGTGAAATTTTCAGGTAAATTTGTAATAAACTCGGGTAAAAATACGCCATCTTTTGAGAGTGAAAGCCATTTCCCCTTTGTGCCTTCTACATTCACCAATTCACCCGTAGAATTGGTATTCCATTTAGCAGGAAAATCCCCTAACTCATCCTGACTAAAATCTTCCTGTACAATCACTTTTTCGCCAGGCATAAAGTCAAACCTGCTGTATGTTTGCAGAGATGGCTTTTTTGCTTTCGCTCCATTATTTTCATCGGCAGTATTATTATTCTGATTATCAGACTGTTGATTGGTACTTTGTTGATTTTCAGCAGGTTTTTCTTCCTTCTTTTTTTTCTTAAAAAGATTACCGATTCCTTCTTCTATTTTATCCAAACCTTTGTCCACACCCTGATAAACCTTATTATTTGCCCGATTTTCAACCGAACGTTCTGCCACCCTTCCTGGATTGGTAATTACAATTTGAGCATTTGTTTTGAACACTGCCAAAAGCAAAGTGCATCTAATTAATAGTCTGATTTTCATGTATTTAGTATTTATTTTCTCAAAAATAAGACAATTTAGGAATATCAACGTTACCAGAAACTAAATTTCAATAAGTGATAAAAACTAAGACTTTATGTATCTTTGATTTTAAGAATATAATCTTTACGCATGACAACCATACAGCTTCAAGCCAATAAAAAAATATATTTTGCTTCCGATTTTCATTTGGGTTATCCTGA
>JANPGQ010000518.1:0-4417 GCA_031423975.1 Cytophagales bacterium
CGTTTTTCAAGCCAAAGCAGACGATGGTTATCGCCTTTGGTTGAAATATGATTTATTGAAAAATACCGCAAAAGTTAATGAATATAAACGATTTAGCAATTTTTTGATAAACCAATTTGGCGAAAGCCCTATCACGGCAACTGCTCAGAAAGAATTAAAAAAAGGCTTGGATGGCTTATTAGGAATTCAATTTTCAAACAAGCCAGAATCAGGAGGGATTGCCTTTAAAAAAGATATTTCTATTCCAAAAGATGGTTATCAAGTTCAAGCTCAAAATGGGAATATTACTATTTCTGCCCAAACCGATAAAGGCATTTTATACGGTGTTTTTGAATTATTGAGACAAATACAAACTGAGAACAGCATCGAAAAAATCAATTTAACCAGTTCCCCCAAAATTCAATTACGGATGTTGAATCATTGGGATAATGTTTTGGGAACAATTGAACGGGGCTATGCGGGTTCTTCGCTTTGGAAATGGTATGAATTACCCGAAAACATTGACCCACGTTATGTAGAATATGCCCGTGCCAATGCTTCCGTGGGTATTAATGCCGTTGTTTTGAATAATGTAAATGCCAGTGCCAGGTTTATGACCAAAGAATACTTGGAAAAAGTAAAAGCCCTTGCTGATGTATTTCGCCCTTACGGAATTCAAGTTTTTTTATCCATTAATTTTGCTTCGCCAAAGATTTTGGGTAAACTCAAAACCTCCGATCCGCTCGACCCGCAAGTACGAACGTGGTGGAACGACAAAACCAAAGAAGTATATTCTTTCATTCCAGATTTTGGCGGATTCTTGGTAAAAGCCAATTCAGAAGGGGAGCCTGGTCCCCAAGAATATGGCAGAACGCACGCCGATGGTGCAAATATGTTAGCCGAAGCCGTGAAACCTTTTAACGGCTTGGTCATTTGGCGAGCTTTTGTGTATGGACCCGACCCAAAAGGCGACCGATACAAAGAAGCCTACAACGATTTTAAACCTTTGGACGGAACATTTGCAAAAAATGTGATTGTACAAGTAAAAAATGGACCCATAGATTTTATGCCGAGAGAGCCATTTCATCCACTTTTTGGAGCAATGCCCAAAACGCCTTTGGCAATGGAATTTCAGATTACCCAAGAGTATTTAGGCTTTTCAACGAATTTGGTTTTCTTACCATCACTTTTCAAAGAAGTCTTAGAATCAGATACTTATGCCAATGGACAAGGTTCGACTGTGGCAAAAGTAGTTGATGGTTCAGTGCATAATTATCCAATTACTGCCATTGCGGGGGTTGCCAATACGGGTTCAGACCGCAACTGGACGGGGCATTTGATGTCGCAAGCCAATTGGTATGGCTATGGGCGTTTGGCTTGGAATTATGAAATTTCAGCCGAACAAATTGCCGATGAATGGATAAAAATGACTTTATCAAAAGACATAAATTCACAAAAAATTATTAAAAATATCTTGTTAAAATCAAGAGAAACTTACGTGAATTTCACTAATCCGCTCGGCTTGCATCACATCATGGGGCAGGGAATTCACTTTGGGATGGAACCTTGGTTAGAAAAAAGTGCCAGACCTGATTGGACGGCGGTTTATTATCACCGTGCCGATTCTTTGGGGCTTGGTTTTGACCGTAATCAAACAGGAAGTAATGCCTTGGGATTATACGCAAAAGAAGTTCAAAATCAGTGGAATAACCCCCAAACAATAGATTTGAACTATTTATTGTGGTTTCATCATGTGCCGTGGACTCAAAAACTTTCTACGGGCAGAACCCTCTGGGACGAGTTATGCACCCGTTATTACACAGGTGTAACAGAAGTTGAAGCGATGCAAACCGCATGGAATAAAGTAAAAAGTAGCATAGATACAGAAATGTTTGAAGACGTAAAAGGACGTTTGGCAGCCCAACATCGTGAAGCCCTCAATTGGCGAGATACTTGTGTGTTGTACTTTCAGACCTACTCAAAACAACCCATTCCAGCCCCTTTCAAAAAGCCAGAAAGAACGTTGGATGAAATGAAAAAAATCGTTGAAATATATCAATTGAAATAAGCTATTGAGTGCAAAAAACAAAAAACTCTCAATTCAAATAAATTATTACTAAAACATGAATTACAATACAAACGAAGTGGATTTAGTCATAGAAAGTAATCCAATTTTCACAAGAATCTTCTCATTAGAAGGAAAAACTGCCTTAATTACGGGTGGTGGAAGCGGTATCGGTTATGAAATTGCCCAATGTATGGCACTGGCAGGGGCAACCGTTATCATTACGGGCAGAAGAGAATTTGCCTTGAAAGAAGCCACTGAAAAATTAGGAGACAATGTCCACTATGTAGTCAATGACGTAACAGAATTGGATAAATTAGAAGGCTTAGTTACGGAAATAGAAACGCATTACGGAACGATTGATATTTTGGTAAATAATGCAGGGATAAATATGAAAAAACCCGCATTGGAGGTAACTGACCAAGATTTCAATACCATTATTCATACCAATCTCAATTCGGTTTTTGCTCTTACTCGTGCCGTAGCAAAAGGAATGGTAGCCCGTAAAAGTGGCTCAATTATCATGATTTCTTCGATGGCGGCATATTACGGAATCGACCGAGTGGTGGCTTATGCGGCTTCAAAATCGGGCGTGGAAGGTATGGTGAAAGTATTGGCTTCAGAATTTTCTAAATTTAATGTCCGCATCAATGCCATTGCCCCAGGTTTTATTGAAACCAGCATGATGAAAACCGCTATGGGCAGCGACCCCGACCGTATGAACAAGGCTCTCAACCGTACTCCAATGGCAAAATTTGGTAAACCCGCTGACATCGGTTGGGCGGCAGTTTTCATGGCTTCGGATGCCGCTGGTTACGTTACGGGAACATCTTTGCCCGTTGATGGTGGTAATTCTATTGGTTTTTAAACAATTTCAAATCAACATTTCAATTCCATAAAACTATGCAAAAAGCACAAAACAATATTTCAAGAAGGAAATTTCTTGATGTTAGTACCAAAGGAATTTTGGCAAGCACTGCCATTATTAGTGGTTTTCCCACCATCGTTCCTGCCTCAGTTTTTGGTAAAAATGCCCCCAGCAATCGAATAAATATTGGAGCAATTGGGGTTGGGAGAATCTCTCGTGGACATGATATGCCTGGCGTATGGAAACACGATAATGCCCAAATTATGGCAGTTTGCGACTTGGATAGCAACCGAGTAGTGGCAGGTCAGCAATTAGTAAATGAATATTATACCAAGAAAAATGGTAAAGAATTCAATGGTGTGAAAGGCTATGAAGATTACCGAGAATTGCTTTTGAACAAAGATATTGATGCCATTATTTGCAGTACACCAGACCATTGGCACGCTCCAATAGTGATTGCTGCCGTTGGAGCTGGCAAAGATGCGTATGTCCAAAAACCCGCTTCTTTGACTATTGCAGAAGGTAGAATGATGGCTGATGCCGTAAAAAAATCAGGGAGAATTGTACAATTGGGTAGCCAACAACGCTCGGCAACCCAATGGCGATATGCAGCAGAATTGATACGAAATGGTAGAATCGGAAAGCTTCAAAAAGTATATGTAGGTTTACCTGGCGACCCTTCGGGCAATGTGGAAGTTGAAATGCCCATTCCTAAAAACCTAAATTATGATATGTGGCTCGGCACTACGCCCGATGTTTATTATACTGAAAAAAGAGTACATCCACAATCGGGTTTCGACCGTCCAGGTTGGTTGCGTTGCGAACAGTTTGGAGCGGGAATGATTACGGGTTGGGGAGCTCATCACATAGATTCTGCACACTGGGCTATGGATACCGAACATACTGGACCCATTGAAATTTGGGGGAAAGCAGATTTCCCGAAAAGTGGTTTATGGAATGTACATGGTATTTTTGAAACCCACGCACTTTACGAAAATGGCGTAGAAATGATTGTTTCAAATGAAATTCCCAACGGAATCCGTTTTGAAGGCACTGATGGTTGGATTTTTGTTTCTCGTGGAGATTATGCCGCTACTGCCAGCGACCCCACAAGTCCCAAAACGATGGCTAAAAAAATAGATGCCAGCGACCCAAAATTACTTACTTCCGTTATTGGACCGAATGAAATTCACCTACCCGTAAGCACTGACCACCACGGTAATTGGCTTGAAAGTGTTATCAGTAGAAAAGAACCCATTGCTCCTGCCGAAGTTGGGCATCGTTCATGTTCAGCGTGTTTATTGCATCATGCCACTATGAAATTGAATAGAAAACTATATTGGGACCCCAAAACAGAAAAATTCAAAAATGATGTAGAAGCCAACGGACTTTTGGCTCGTGTACAGCGAAAGCCTTATGCGATTAAAATGGGATAGTAATACGCAAGTATGTATTTATTAAAACAACTTAGGAATTCGATTTTCAAAACCGCTGACGGGGTGAAA
>JANPGQ010000519.1:0-4417 GCA_031423975.1 Cytophagales bacterium
CATCCAAAACGTATTCGTAAGCTACTTAACAAAGCACTTTCGGAGTTTCAAAAATCAGATTGGAAATCATTGAAGAAACCAGAACTATTCAATTTTCAACGATTGGACTCCACCAATAATATTTTGTCAGCGACAATCAAACGAAAAGGAGGGTATAAAACATTCCAAGAATTTTTCAATAATACGCCTACCGATACCACAACGGCATTTACAGTTGAGCCAATTGATGAAAATAGAGTCAATATTTCAGACCCTAATAAAGCAACAAGACGTTTGAAATTGTACGGCTACTCAGATGGAGAAAATATTTACATAAATTCCAACAACTATTCTTACGACCAAAGCCATTACGCCAAAATTCAAACTTTGGGACGATATTCATTAGTAAAAGATAAAACATTTTCTGCATCAACAGCATCAGCTATGACAGTAGCTTTTGGCTTAGTGGGTTATCTTGTTTCAACAGGAATGAAAAGTAAAGTAGATGCTTTGATTGATACGAAAACAGGTTTGGCAACGCCACTAACTTATGATGTGTTGAAAAGCCTTTTAGCACCTTATCCGCAGCATTGGAAATCTTATGAAAATGCTTACCAACATGGCAATCGCAGTACAGAATTAATGAAGGTTTTTGTGAATGAACTGAATAAGGAATATGATATTTCTATTGGAAAAATTGCGAAAGAATAAATATAAATTTCACCGCCCATGAAAACCTATCAAAGTACAACTAACAGAAACAGAATCGTATTAAATAGCAGAACAAGGCTAAATGTACCCGTAAATTTAGTCATAATGCTAAAAGGGCAAGCCAACTATACAACCTTTATTATGACTGATGGAAGTGAACAAGTGGTTGCTTACACACTCAAATACTTTGAACTCTTTTTAGAAACTCACGGATTTCAAAGAATTCATCGAGGAATTATGATAAACCCCAAATTTATTAAAGAGTATTGTAAAGAGGAGTGTATCGTAACCATGAAAAACGGTATGTCAATGAAAGTTTCCCGAAGAAGGAAGGACGCATTTTTAGAAAATGCAGGTGTAAATAAATAAAAATAAAAAATTAATGCTTGCAAAAGCCCAACGAAGCTATGGCGGTGGCAGTTTAAGGGTGTACTTTTGCAAGCATTTGTTAAATACAAATGGATAAGTATCAGTGAATCAAATATAGGAAGAAAGGAGAATTAAACAGTAGTCAACATAAAAAAATTACTAAATAATGTAATTTAATCTTGAAAATCCACATTAAATCACTACTTTTATTGAGAAATAAATTCAAAAAGAAATCAATAATTACAGGCTAAAAATCTGTAAACTAAGATAATAGGTGTAGAACTATTTACTAAGATTGTCCCACTGGTTTCCGTTGGGGCAACTTTTTTTAACGCTAACAAACGAGTAAAATTCTTAATTAACGTGAATTATTGAGATAAATCTCAATAATTCACGTTAATTAGCCAAACTACTTAAATTTCAAAATCCCCCCATTCAAAAATACATTCCCATCCAGCAATTTCAATCGTTTCAGATAGGTATCTTGTAAAACGTCAACGGTGTTTCCATTCAGAATTGTTGCAATATCGGTTACTTTTGGAACGTGACCGCACGACCACGTTCCAGCATCATCCCAAGTTCCTGATTGAATGGATTGTACATTTGTTAAATTATCACAGGTATTATAAGTCCACAACTCTCTGCCATGAAGAATGTCATTGCCTGTAAAGAATAATCTATTTCCATCGGCTACAATTTTGCTGGTTTCATCGAAATCATTTTGAAAGTGATTTGCTGTCATATTCACTATAAAAGTTGTTCCTTCGGGTGTACCATCGCTTTGCCAAAGTTCAATTCCTGTTGTTTGATTTACTACTTGGAAATACAAGTGTCCATTAATATAATTGAGGTCTTGGATTTTATTGCCGTAAGTAGTAGTACCAAAAGTTTTAATTACTGATGAACCAGTAGTAGTACCATCAGTTTTCCACAAAACGTTCTGAGCTGCAAAGAATAAATTGTCATCACCAGTCGTAAAAGTCTCGTTATTAATACTTGCATTACTTAACAGGAGTGTAGTCCCAGCAGTAGTTCCATCTGATTTCCATAATCCCGATTGATACCCTAAATTGTTACTTGCAAAAATAAATATCCAATCCTTAAAGGAGACTATTGATTTACCATTCAAAGGACTCCTAATGAATATATCCTTAATTAATTGTTCACCACCAATCGTACCATTACTTGACCATAAAGACAAAGGACTTGTACTTGAAGTCCCAACAAAATATAGTTTATCTTTATGGACAGCTAATCCGAATACAGGCTTTCCAATTTGAGAGTAGCTACTTCTTTCAGTTATTTTTACAGTGTTTGCAATAGTTCCATCTGTTACCCACAGGTTATAATCTACCGTATCATCTCGGGCAATGAAATAGAGTTTTCCATTTAAAATAGTCTTTGATTGAATCGTATTATAACTTGAAAGGTATGGATCATTATTAATTGTGAAAAAATCTTTTAGCATATACGTTCCACTATTACTCCCATCAGAAACCCACATTTCTCTTCCGTGTAACCCATCATTTGCATCAAAAAACAGCTTGTTCCCAAGTCTTATAGGATTAGTAGGACTTGAATTACCGAGTCCAATATTTATATCTTTCACAAGCCTTGTTCCTGTATTTGTGCCGTCTGAAATCCAAAGTTCTTCACCCTTTAAACTATCAATTCCACTAAAAATAATATTGTTGTTAAGCGTATCAATCATGGTTTCAGACTTGCCAGTAAATCGAGGGAAATCTCGAATAAGATTGGGCAATTTATCTTTTACTTTTATTGTATTTGATGCCGTTCCATCAGATGTCCATAATTCAGTTCTACCTGTTAAATTCTCTTGAGCAGTAAAATAGAGCTGATGATTAAGCACCGTTGAGCGATATGAACCGTAGGGAATGGCGTTATTGGTGGATTGGTTAATATCTTTTAATAAATGAGTATTTATGGAGTTCCCATCAGTAGCCCATAGTTCTTTTCCATATTCTGATTCTATGTAAGTAAAAAATAAATTACTACTTGTTGCCCAGAATCTCATATTTTGAGAAAAATCAACAGTTATTTTATTATTATCTTTATCTTCACAACCTCCAGCATATCATCAGTTCCATCCGTTTTCCAAAGTTTAAAACTCTTTCCATCGGTAAAAATGAGAAAAAGAAGATTATTTGACACAAATTTTAAAGATGGTTGAAAGGAATCATAAGCGGTAAGTTTTAGCGAATTTATAGCAACTTTGGTATTAGTTGCTGTGCCATCTGAACTCCAAAGTTTATATTTTGAATCAGTATCTTGGTGCCAGAAATATCCTTTACCATTATAGTTAATCAAATCACTAAATGAAGTGTTAGGGGCTCTATTCTTTATCAAGATTGTTCCTGCCACAGTTCCATCGCTACTCCACAAACCATCCTTATTACTTGTATAGCCATTAAAAAAAATTTTATCATTTACAACACTCAAAACAGGCTCTCTGAAAAAAATATCTGATGTAAATGTTAATAAAGGTATAGTGCCTATCGTAGTTCCGACGGTACTCCATAGTTGTAAGGTAGAACTTCCAGCAAATGTTATAAAAAATAATCTATTATTGGTTGCTGTTACACTAAATACAGCACTGGCAATATTTGAGAAAATACTTTTTATCAAAATTGTTCCTGCAACTGTACCGTCTGTCTTCCAAATTTTGTTCTCGGTTGAACTACCAATCGTTGTAATTATATAATAGAGCGAACCTCCCACTATTTTCAGTTTAGAAATACTATTACCGTATGTATTTCCGCCAATATTGTGAAACAACTCCGTTCCTGCCTCAGTACCGTCAGTTCGCCATATATTCAATTTTCCAGTATCATCCGTTACGATGAAATAGGCTTTATCATTCAAAATCACAAACTCAGAATAAGAGTCATTGGTCATAGAACTACCCCTTCCTATGGAAATGTCTTTCAAGAGATGAGTGCCTGCCAGCGTTCCATCACTTATCCATAATTCCGACCCATGAGCATCA
This sequence comes from Cytophagales bacterium, assembly GCA_031423975.1. Lineage (GTDB taxonomy): Bacteria > Bacteroidota > Bacteroidia > Cytophagales > Spirosomataceae > Arcicella. Next base: position 4,067 of record JANPGQ010000519.1, read on the forward strand.
TCGTTACCATAGAAAATAACTTTATTTCCCAACTGAGATAGTACATATGGTACTTTAATAATACTGCCACTTCCAACTTTTACGGTGCCGTTGGTTGTCCCGTCCGTAACCCATAAATCTGGTTCATTTTCAGGATAAAATCGTAACTCACTTAATCCAGAAGTTGCTTTGAAGAATAAATAATTGCCAATATTGCCCACAAATTCTCTTTCAGTGCTGAAAGCATCTGCCGTTTGGGTATTGATGTCTTTGATTAATTTAGGTTGGGAGAAACTCTTTTGAGCGAAAAGAAGACATAAAGCGAAGACAAAGCATAGGAGATTTTTCATAAACTATCAATGATTAATTATT
>JANPGQ010000520.1:0-2533 GCA_031423975.1 Cytophagales bacterium
ATAAACAGAAATTATGAAAATGGGAGAGTATTTGGGAGAAAAATATCGGGGAGAGATACGGTAATTGATGAAGATTTAGGAGAAAAGCCGATTGGTAAATCTGGTAAAAATGGCTTTGATGTTAAACAAGGTCATGTTAAAAATTCTTCTTATAAAAAAGACTCTACTACGCATAAAATAGAAGATGACAAGGTTTGGCTTGGTATGTTTAATAAATTTCAAATTAGTAAAGATTCAGTTGAATACTATCACAAACTCAATGAGGATGAATTGGATTCTGTTTTAACAAAAAAGGGCATTTCTACTTTCTACTCCAACAAAAGGCATATTAGTAATGACCTTCAAAAAAGGTATAATGAACTTCTACAAACTAAATATGGCATAGATAATACAGAAAATCGGTCAGTGAAAATATTTGAAATGATGCCCAATTTGATTTTTATCATGTTACCTTTTGCAGCATTGATTTTATGGATGTTTGAACGACATACTAAGTGGAAGTTTTATTTTCAGCACTTAGTTTTTACGCTGAATACTCACTCGGCTATTTTTTTAATGTGGTCAATATTCACTTCATTAACTTTCATTTTTGAGAAATTAATTAAGAAGCAATCATCGGATAATATTACTTCTACCCTTGCCCTAATAATATTATTTTTGAGTTTTTTATATTTCTTTATTTCGCTCAAAAAAGTATATTTGCAAAGTTGGTTGAAAACAGCATTAAAGTTCTTTTTATTAACACTTTCGTATGGTATTACTTTTTTTCTACTAATTATTATTGGTGTTTTATCTGGTTTAATGCAGATGTAGATTTTGTTAGAAGTAACGCTCAATTAAATCTTTTAAAAACTTGATTACTATATCAAGTAGAAAATAAGCTAAATCAATCAAGGTATCAATAAATCCAATTTGATGGGCGAAAACAAGTACAATTTTTAACATAGAATTTGGGTTTTTTAAGATGAAAAATGGTGGAAATTTAATTTTATCAAAAATAATAAATAAAATGGTTTTTGAACAATATCTCGAAGAAAAAAATATAGATTCTGAAAAGTTTTTGTGGGATGCTCCTGCACATTTTCAGGAACTCAAAACGATGTTTAATCAAGTAAGTCCGAACAGTTTTACGCTGCAAAAGAAATTCTTGATTAATAAACTTAGACGTAAATATCAGTTAAAATTATTTTGAAATAGAGCCTTTTGAGGTAACGTTTTATCAGAAAGCCTTCGTTTAAAACGGAGGCTTCTTTTTTTGCGAACATGATTAAAATATAATTATACCGTTATTTTATTGACCTATTAAAATAAATTTCTTGAAATTGTGCAACAAAAAATCCTTTATCACAAACTTTGTGTTAGTATTAAATACCGTTTATTATTTAAAAAAGAAACAAAATGTCATTAAACAGATTTGAAAACTTTTTTCCTACAGAAGAGCAAATTCCGGCGGAATATAATTTAACTGAACCCATTGAACAGCGTGAGTATTTGGTCAATGGCGAGATGCGGGCTTGGGCTGGCAAAACGCAAGATGTATGGTCGCCCATATATATACAAACGCCCGAAGGTTTGGTTCAAAAACGCATTGGTTCATACCCAATCACAGAGCCTTCTGATGCAATGGAAACCTTGGATGCGGCAGTAAAAGCCTTCAATAATGGACGGGGCGAGTGGCCCATGATGTCGGTTGCCCACAGAATTGAGGCAGTAGAAAAATTCACACAGCAAATGATTGCCAAACGTGATGAAGTGGTAAAACTTTTGATGTGGGAAATTGGCAAATCTTTGGCAGATTCTCAAAAGGAATTTGACCGTACCGTTCAGTATATTTATGATACCATTGGGGCATTAAAGGACATCGACCGTACTTCATCAAGATTCATGATTGAGGAAGGCATCATCGGACAAGTTCGCCGTTCGCCTTTGGGTGTTGTGCTTTGTATGGGACCTTTTAATTACCCTTTGAACGAAACTTTTACTACGCTAATTCCCGCTTTGATTATGGGAAATGTAGTTTGTTTCAAGCCTCCCAAACACGGTACTTTGCTTCATTATCCATTATTGGAGGCATTTCGTTCATCTTTTCCAGCGGGAGTAATTAACACCGTTTATGGTCGTGGAAGCTCAGTTGTTCCACAAATGATGGAGTCAGGTAAAATTGATGTTTTAACCTTGATTGGTTCGTCAAAAGTAGCAAATGAGTTGAAGAAATTGCACCCAAAAGTAAACCGTTTGAGAGCCATTTTAGGCTTGGATGCCAAAAACGTAGCCATCGTAACGCAAAGTGCAGATATTGATTTGGCAGTAAAAGAATGTATGTTAGGTTCATTATCGTTTAATGGTCAGCGTTGTACAGCTTTGAAAATGATGTGGGTACACCAATCTTTGGTGAATCAGTTTAATTCAAAAATGTCGGCAGAAATTGGCAAGTTAAAGTTGGGTTTAATGTGGGAAAAAGGCGTGAATATCACTCCCCTACCCGAACCAAACAAACCAGCCTATTTGCAAGAATTAATTGAGGATGCTAAAG
>JANPGQ010000521.1:0-3603 GCA_031423975.1 Cytophagales bacterium
CCAAGTATTAAGCAAATTCCAAACACGCCCAAAACAGATGATAATTTACTCTCAGCAGTATTTATGGGCTTGGCTATTTCACCCGATAATCACTTAGTGTATGTGGCGGGTGGGCAAACGAATAAGGTGTTTATTTTTGAGATAAAATCTGGGAAAAAAGTAGGTGAAATTAGTGCTAATGTTTCGTTCGACAAACAAGACTATTCCGATGGATACTTGGGTGATATGATTATGACTAAAGATGGCTCGAAACTGTATGTAGTTGACCAAATTGGGTTCAGAATTGTGGTCATTGATGTCATGAAAAAGTCTGTCATTGCTAACGTAAAAACGGGTCGTTATCCCTTCGGAATCACGCTTTCGCCCGATGAAAAATCTTTGTACGTTGCCAATGTAGGAATGTTTGAATACAGTTTAGTCAAAAATCTTGACCCAAAAAATAAAGATACGTATTTGAAAAAACCACCCTTCGGATTTGATACCAAAGAGATGCGTGAGGGCGTAACGATAGACGGTAAAGAAGTGGCAGGTCTGGGCGACCCAAATACTCCTGAATCCTTTTCTGTATGGGTATATAACCTTTCGGAATCTCAACCTCAATTAGTTTCAAAAATCAAAACGGGCATTTTGGTTGGAGAAAAAATTGATGGAATCCCTGCCGTTGGTGGTTCGAGTCCCAATTCATTAGTTGCCACTGACCAATACGTTTTTGTGAGTAATGGCAACAACGATAATATCTCGGTAATTGACCCAAAGTTAGGTAAGGTAATCAACACCATCGACCTGAAATTAGATGATAGACTCGGGCCTTGGAAAGGCTTAATTCCCTTCGGATTAGCCATTTCTCCCGACCAAAAACGTCTATACGTAGCAGAATCGGGCGTTAATGCCGTTGGCGTAATTGACATTCCTTCTATGAAAACCCTCGGACATTTACCCGTAGGCTGGTTTCCTTCCAAACTAAAAGTGAGTTTTGATAATACCAAATTGGTAGTGGCAAATGCCAAAGGTTTTGGCTCTGGACCAAACGGTGGTTCAACCTTTAAAGTTGGTGCAGAAGGCAGTTATATCGGCAGTTTGATGAAAGGCTCGGTAACAGTTTTAGACATTCCGAAAGACGAAAATTTAAGGGCTGAAACTGACAAAACTATCGCCTATAATTTCAAATTTAAAGAACAGAAAAAGAGTGGCAACAATCCCATCCCGAGCTATCCTAAAGAGAAAGAATCTCCTATCAAATACATCGTGTATATTTCCAAAGAAAACCGTACTTACGATGAAGTTTTTGGACAATTAAAACAAGGAAATGGCGACCCATCCATTGCTCGATACGGTGTAAATACTTCGTTTTCAAACAAATTAGAAACTCAAAAAATCACGAAATGCACCGTAATGCCCAATCATTTAGCACTGGCAAAAAGATTTGGAACGGCCGATAATTTCTACGTGGACTCAGATCATTCAGCCGATGGACACCGTTGGTTATCAGGTGTTTATCCTAACGAATGGATGGAAACCCACGTTTCAGCCGCCTACGGAGGCAAGCGAGATTACAAGCAAGAATCCACCGCCCCAGGGCATTTTGCTATGAATGGTTCATCGGGTAGTTTTTACCCCGAAGACTATAATCAAGACGGCTCGATGTGGGAACATTTTGAGAGACATAATATCTCCTTCCACAACTACGGATTCACGACCGAACAGGAAGGAAATTACAACGATTCAACCATGAAAATTGGGGGCGAAATGTATGGCGTAAATTACCCTTTGCCCAATGCGATGTATAAAAATACCGAATGGCAATTCCCAACTTATAATATGGCAATTCCAGATCAATTCAGAGCCGATATTTTTATCAAAGATTTCCAGAAAAAATTTATGGACGAAGGAAAAACGATGCCCCAAGTAATTCCTTTGATGCTCCCCAACGACCACGGAGCGGGCGAAAGACCAAAGGCAGGTTTTCCGTTTAGAGAAAGCTATATGGCAGATAATGATTTGGCTGTAGGGCGAGTGATAGAGTTTTTGAGCCACACACCATACTGGAAAAATATGGCAATCATCGTAACCGAAGACGATTCGCAAGGAGGCATCGACCATGTGGATGCTCACCGCAGTATTTTGCAAGTTTTTTCACCTTATGCCAAACGAAATTATGTCAGCCATCAGCATTATAGTTTTGGTAGTATTTTCAAAACGATGTGGCATATTTTGGGAATTCCTTACCTCAATCAGTACGATGCAGGAGCTACTGACCTTTCAGATTTCTTCACCGACCAAACAGATTATACCCCCTACGATGCTGTAAACGTGGATAAAAGAATTTTCGACCCACAAAAAGCGTTGACCCCAATTGATGAAAAATTTGATTGGAAAGCACTAAAAGAATCCCCCGTGATGGATGATGACGATTACCTTTTCAAAACTCGTGAAGAAGAAGATAAGAAGGAATTGGAAGAAAAAGAATTTCAGTCAAATCCGAGGTTATATAAGAATAAAAAGAAGAAAAAAGGGTAATCTGTATATTTAGATTCATGGCATGACTTCGAGCATTTTGTATCAACTACCTTTAATGTTGTAAGTCATGCCATGAATATTCGTATTTACTTGTAAATTGTGAATTGTGAATTGAACATTGATAATTATTTTTACAATTCTACAACCTCAGTATTTACCCCCAATTCCATAAACAATCGTTGCCAATAAGCCGAAATAGCTGGATTATTTTTCTTCCGAGAAGCCGTAGGTTCAAAAGGTTTTGCGATAAAAATCTGAGCCATTGAAAGGTTGGGTAACAAAGCTTTCATGCCCGAAGCATCTTCTCTTGCCCAACCCACCGCCGCCGCATCATCTACGGGCGGATTTACATGAAAATCACGACGATTATCAGCTTTCATGCTTTCAACCATATCCGAAAGAAAATAGGCTTTCACGTTAAATCCCTTCGAGGCAATTTTATCAATCAAGGGCAAAGCCGCCTGAATATCCGTATTATTTTTACTCGAAGACGTATTTTGAGCCGCCAATTGAGCAAAGACAATCTTTTTAAAAACACTTCTCTCTTTCTCTACCGACATATTATATTCCGTAGCTATAGCCTCCGAATCCGTAGAACTTGCTCCCTGCATTTCTCCTTTTTCGGTTCTACACGTCATATCTGCCGCCTTACCTTTTGGAGTGTTTTCATGAATAAAATATACCTCAATTTTATCACCCTTTGCCTTCACATTCTCATCAATCAATTGGTTAATAATCTTAGTATATTTCTCATTAATAAACTTTTTATTGATATTTACACTGACTGATTTATCAATAAAAATCATCGAACAAGTCTTAGGTTCTTCTACTTCTTGGTATTTATCACCCGAACTTGAACAACTCAAAATAAAGGCACTCGGAATAAGGAATAAATAGTTTTTTAATTGATTTTTCATGTTTTTAAAGAGAGCATCCTATGTTAAAATGCCAAAGTCTTTTATAGTGGTTGTTTATTAAAAACGGAATTAATTTTCAAATTAATTAACTTTGTTCAAATTTGAAAGTTTCTTTAAATATGCGGTAAGTTTTACGAGAAATTTATCATTCAAATTTAAAAATTAATCA
>JANPGQ010000522.1:0-2080 GCA_031423975.1 Cytophagales bacterium
CTTGCTTTACGGTTGCGGTCTTGGAGTACATCAAAAACCTCTTTGAGCAATGAGTGCATCAAAAGTATGAAGCATTTTTTTTGATTTAATTATTAAAAAAATATTGCCATCAATTGGACCTCTAAAAATGATTCTTTAAAAAATAGCCTGATTGCCCTACACTTTTTGATGCCCTTCTCTTTTGAGAAGTTTGACCCACATTTAAGTGAATCCCTGATTACAGCCCAAGGAAGTGATTATACTTTAAAAAATTTATGGGACGAGTAAGTTGGTGAATTTAAAAATAAAACACCCCGATAAAATTCAAGATAAATTTTATTCGGATATTTTATTTAGTAACTCACTTTAGCTTTCCTTACAGTAACTCTCACCGAAAAATCTACAATTGGTAAGTAAATTACCCTTTCGGAAGATGGTTAAAATATTTTTAATGAGAATGGGCTAATTATTTACTGGCATAATATCCCTCTCGTTGTGTTTTGATAGCGAATGACCTCCTATTAACTTCCATAACTTTAGAAACCATAGGATTAATGGAATATCCGATGGTATAAATATTAACCAAAATACTGGCACCAGCGGTAAAACTATCCGATGTGCCGTCATGAACATCTACGTAGGCAAGTTGACTGTTAGGCATTTCAAAAATAATATCTTCTGGCGTTAGTATATCGTCAACGTAATATTTAAGAATGGAATTTGGATATTTTCGTAATCTATAACTTACTCTATTTTTAAAAAAATCTTTAAATTGGCTCCCTGCACCAAACATTGTTATTTTTGCAGGTAAGAACCTAATACTTGGATCGCTCTTAAAAATTGATACTGGAGACCTTAATGTATTTTTTGTAAAAACCGTTACTTCGTTTAATTCCTCTATTTTAATTCTTTCTTCCAAAGCGATATTAGCAAATACATGATTGGCTTCTCTTTCTAAACTTTGTATTTGTTCATTTGTTTTGAACCTTCGCCAATCTATCAAATTATTTTTTATAAAAATAGTAGGAATTGAATCCTTAATCAATTCGACATTGAGTTCTTCTTTGCCTGACGTAGCTTTTAACTTTAGTTCTGGCTTGCCATAAAAATCAAGATTTTCAAAAGTAAATATTGCATTTTTATCTGGACTTGCCACGAGCAACTGTTCCTTCTGAATTGTGTCGTTTCGCTCAGGAATCACTATTAAAGAAACACTCACCAAATTTTCCTTTTTTTCAATACTTTTATCAATAACTTTTCCCGAAATAGAAATTCCCAATTCATTTTTATATTGCAGATTAGTTTTGACAAATTGGTCAAAACTGTATAGAAGATTCTTTTTGCCAATCAATTCAGTATTGGCTTTGCCAATTTCAGTATAAAAATGATTAGTAGATTCGATTGGATTTTTTAATTCGGAATTATACAAAAAATAGTTTTGTTGCTCATTTTGGTCTTTGTGAGCAATGGCAAAAATTCTTTCAGCTAAAATTTTATCATAATTATCGATGAGTGCCATATTCAAGATTCCATCTGGGAGGGAATCAGTAGTGAAATTGAGTTTTACAACTCCTTCTTTGGGCTTTATTAATAAGGTTTGTAAAATTTGACCTCGTGTTTGAATAACCAATTTAAGGGGTGATTTATCCGTTAAATTACTTTGAATATTAACTGCTAATTTTTTTCCTTCATTTACAAAATAGCCTCTTAAAACTGTACCTTCATTGCTTGCAAAAGGAATTTCTGTTTTAATTATCCCTGTTTCGAGAAAATATTTTTTGCCATTTTTAGGCTCAAATTCCACTAATGCCACACCATTTTCGTCCGTTTCAAAGACTCTTATCGTTTCGGATTCTGATTTCAACAATACTACCGATTTTATACCTTTTTTGAAATTATCTTTGGTATTAATCATGAGATTATTAACCAAACCAGCTACGCATGAACTACCACTTTCGAGTGATACTTCCAAGCTGGCAACCGATTCTTCAGGCGAGATGTCGGGGAATGTCTCTTTGTAATTGATATTAAAAATCAACACATCCAAATTTGCAAAAGCGTCGGGTGTAAAATTACGCATATAATTGGTGTAAGCCCGAAG
>JANPGQ010000523.1:0-4225 GCA_031423975.1 Cytophagales bacterium
GAAGCCCTTGTATCTCAATATTAAAGGTATCTGGTCTAACAAAATCCTTAAAATCTCTAATATTACCTCCATTTCCAATAAATTGTTGAGCATTTATTTGGGTCGAAAACAAAATAACTATGTACAAACAGATTCTACTAATTCTTATCATTATTAATTTTTTAGTTTAAAAGGGGTTGCCTAAACGGGGTTGCCTAAACGGGGTTGCCCAAACAATTACAATATATCTCTTTATTTACTGAAATGTGAGTTAGTAACAAAAAAGCCCAACGTTATTAACGTCGAGCTTTCCGAATTATAATCCTTACTTTGTTTTTTCGTTTGATTAAATAACTTTGTTTGTCCACCTCAACTCTCCTATTTTAGAACAAAATTATTAATATTTTTTCCTCCAAAACCAACTTATTCTGTGATTTGGGAGTGCAATATAATAGATTTTTGTGAAATAAAAACATTTTTTTTGAAAATTTCTTTAATACATAATATTAGGTCTCTAAACCCGATTTTTTAAATAAATCAGGTCTTCTTGATTTTGTTCTTTCAATTGATTGCTCAAAACGCCATTCATTTATTTTAGCTTCATGCCCAGACAATAACACTTCTGGAATAGCTCTTTCTTCAAATACTGCTGGGCGAGTATATACGGGTGGTGCTAAAAGATTGTCTTGAAACGAATCTGTCAAAGCAGATGTTTCATCATTCAAAACCCCTGGAATAAGACGTATGATGGCATCGGCACAAACGGCGGCGGCTAATTCTCCACCCGATAAGACGTAGTCGCCAATGGAGATTTCTTTGGTGATAAACATATCCCTAACCCGTTGGTCAACGCCTTTGTAATGTCCACAGAGGAATAAAAGATTCCCTCCCAATGACATGGTATTAGCAGTTTGCTGATTGAAAGTCTCACCATCGGGAGTCATGTAAATAACTTCATCATACGCCCTTTCAGCCTGTAAGTGTCTAATACAACGGGCAATAGGTTCAATACTCATCACCATTCCTGCCCCTCCGCCAAAGGCATAATCATCTACCTGTCGGCTCTTGGTAATGGTATAATCACGTAGGTCGTGCAACACTACCTCTACATGACCAGCATCTTGCCCACGCTTCAAAATGGAATGAGCGAAAAAACTCTCCATCAATTTTGGTACTACAGAAATTATGTCGATTCGCATAGTTCAATGAGTGAATATTTAATCTTCCAAATAAACCTCCAACAAGCCTTCTGGCAGATTTACGTTCAGAATTTTGGCTTCTTTATCAGCTTCCAAAACAATCTCTGGAATGACTGGAATTAATACCTCTTTACCTTTATAGTTCATTACCAAAAGGTCTTGGGCTTGCATAGAATGAACGGTTTGTACTGTTCCTAAATCTCCCAAATTTTTATCTTTTATCTGAAAACCGATAATTTCGTGATAATAAAATTGGTCATCTTCCAATTCTGGCAACTCTTCCAAGGGTAAAAATGCTTCAAGATTTACCATGGCTTCGGCTTTCTCGAAAGTATCAATATCTTCAAACTGCACAATGGCACGATTGCCTGACAGTCGATACGACTCCATGAAATAAGGCACTAACTCCCCTTTCACATCCAAGAAAATACTTTCTAAATCTTCATAATCCTCTGGAAAATCTACATCTAACCATAGCACAACTTCCCCTTTGAGTCCGTGTGTTTTAGTAATTTTCCCTAATTCAAAACAATTATCTTTTGTCATATTTATCGGTTCACGGTTAAGGGTGAACGGTAAATGGTAAATGATTCTGATATTCTTTTAAAAAAAAATGATACAAAACAACATATTATTGCTTTGTATCATTTTTAAATCTTATTGAAAGCTGAATTTCTAAATGAAATTATTCGGCTGATTCTGCCGTTGGAGTTTCCGCAACTACTGCTGGTGCTTCTTCAACAACCGCTGGTGCTTCCGCAACTACTTCTTCAACCACTGCTGGTGCTTCCGCAACTACTTCTTCAACAACCTCTTCTACTTCCTCAACAGGCACTTCAACTGTATTTTTCTTAACAATTGCCGCTGCACGTGCTGCATTAATTTCAACTTCTCTTGCCATACGAGTCGCTTTTTCAGCGGCTGCCTTCACATCAATACCGTCAGACTTACCTGTGATTTTTGCATCTTTTACTTCTTTCCAATCACCAAATTTGGCATCTGCTGCCTCTTGTGTGATTGCACCTTTGTTTACACCTACTTGTAAGTGTTTTTTCAACAAAATACCTTTATATGATAAAATGGCACGAGTTGTATCGGTTGGTTGAGCACCGTTCATAATCCATTTCAACGCATTTACTTCGTTCAAAACGATTGAAGCGGGGTTTGTATTTGGATTGTAAGTACCGATTTTTTCGATGAATTTACCATCACGTGGAGCTCTGGCATCAGCTACTACGATGTCATACATCGCTAATTTTTTACGTCCACGACGTGCTAATCTAATTTTAACAGCCATCTGTTATTTACGATTTAATGAAGGAACCCGTCCTTCGGTTATGGTATTTGTAAATTGGAGTGCAAAGATAGTGATTTATTGGCAGAAGACAAAGGCTAATGAACAATTAATGATTAATAATTAATTTTACTACCTTAAAATGTTACCTTTGCAACGAAAACAAATCGTCTTATCGCCTTTTACGTCTTGCGTGGGGGAGGAAAGTCCGCACAACGTAGAGCATCATGCTTCCTAACGGGAAGGTACGGTTTTGGCGACGAAGCCGTAACAGCCAGTGCAACAGAAAATTACCGCCATGCTTTCGGGCGTGGTAAGGGTGAAAAGGTAGAGTAAGAGCCTACCGCCTTGGTGGCGACATCAAGGGCAGCTGTAAACCTCATGAGTTGAAAGACCAAATAAGCTGGCGAGATAGTTATCGGTTACTCGTTATTAGTAGCTGATAACCGATAACTTGAAAAAGGGTTGCTCGCCCGATGCCAGCGGGTAGGTTGATAGAGCGTATCGGTGACGGTGCGTCGAGATAAATGATAAGACAACGCCTCGGCGTGGACAAAATGCGGCTTATAGATTTGTTTTTACCAAAGCGGCTCTGGGGATTTCCTCAGAGCCGTTTTGGTCTTTCACTTATTCTCTAATTTCAAAAGTCTCGTTTTTAAATCTGTATTTTCCTTTTTCATTTCAATTAAATACAAGGTCAATTCTTCAATTTTCTCTAATAATTTGGCAGAAAGTTTCTCACTTTCAATTCCCTTATCAGTCATTTCTTGGGCGGATGGAATGTTGGGAAGGTGTTTGTTGATTTTTACAAATTGCTCTACCTCATTCAAAGATTTTAGTTGATAATTATTTTCAAAAACTTTATCAGACCATTCTTCGGGTTTATTTATTTGTATTTTTTGTTTTTGAAGTATAACCTCTCCTCTCTGATTGACAGTCAAATATTGATTATTATTTTGTTTGAGATTGGTAAATAATAGTCCGCTTTCGCCATCTTTGCCCGAGGCAACTTCCAGTCGAGCGGTTGGGGATGATGTGCCTATTCCTACACGAATGTCTTGATTTCCCAAAACTAAACCATTACTTACTGAAACACTTGCTCCATAGCCAATGGCTGTTGCTTCTGAAATTGTTGAGTTTTGATTTGTTGAATTGTTGATGGTACTGCCTACACCAATCAGTAAATTCCCTTTTCCTTCAAAATTTTGCTCATGGTTTGTTCCCAAAGCAATATTTTCTTGTTCGTCTTGGAAGAGGAATCTTTTATTTTTGTAGAACATTCCATCGTTATAAGCTACAAAGGAGAAATTTCCTTTTACGGTTAATCGTTGCGTGGGGTTAAGAGTACCAATACCCACTTGCATATTTACAGAAGTATCTCCCAAAATAATCGTAAAATTCTTATTCACTCTGGCATTATGACCAATAGCAACTGCATTATTGATGGTGGCAGCATTAGCACCTAATGCACCAGCATAAGTGCCAATAAAAACATTACTAAATCCAGAAGAAGTGGTGGTGCCTGTACTTCTACCAATAAAAATATTTGAAGTTCCTGAACTTAAACCAAAACCTGAAAATGCACCTAATAGTGTATTACTACTTCCGTAACTATAAGCGCCAGCACTACTTCCGAGATATGTATTTTCATCACCAGATGTGTTTGTATTACTACCAAATCCTGCATTTGAACCTACAATGGTATTATTTTTGGATTTATAATTATAACCCGCACTTTGACCCAAATAAGTAT
>JANPGQ010000524.1:0-14760 GCA_031423975.1 Cytophagales bacterium
CCCCCCATTGCAGGATTACACGACATCTGTGCAATGGTGTTCATATTCATTGTTACCAATAATACTTTTGAACCCATTGTTGCAGCTGCGTGTGCGGCTTCACAACCAGCGTGTCCCGCTCCTACTACTATTACATCATATTCTTTGTACATATTTTTAATGGTAATTAAATTAGTTGTCTCAATGTTTATTAAATATTTTTTTACATTTTTGTCATTTTTTGCCAACTGTTTCACGTGGAGTGTTTGATTGAAACATACATGTTTAGTTGTCTATTTAAAGTGTAATTATTGACGTTTTCTAATCAACTGTTCCACGTGGAGTGGTTTGTTGAAAATAAGAATTATTATAAATCAAAAACCAAAATATATTTACTTTCTAATTTTCTCATTTCAGCTTTATCTTCGGGCGTATGGTCATCATATCCGCAAAGGTGAAGCAAGCCATGAACAATAACCCTTTTGACTTCTTCCTCAAAAACAGTATTCAAGGTTTGGGAGTTCTCCCTAACACGGTCTATACTTATAAATATATCCCCTTCGATGGTGGATTCCTCTTCTGAATTATCAAAAGTAATGATGTCAGTGTAGGTATCATGGTCTAAATACTCAAGATTGACTTTATGAAGATACTCGTCCGAACAGAAGATATAGTTTAGGTTATTGATGCTAAAACCCTCTTTTTCAGCTACTTTTTTCAGCCAAGCCTTAAAATTATTCTTGCCTTGAAATTTAAAATTAATATCTTCGTTAAAAAAAACAATCATAATGTTTAATAATTGAATATGGTTGATAAATGGAATACAAAGATACAACACAATTACATACTTAGTAGAAATCAATAATTTAGAAAAATATATTGACCCAAATGAAAAACGTTAAAGTGAAAAATATATTAAAAATTAAACTTTTTGTAGTGATAGGATTATTAAGTGTTCCACAAAAAGTAATTTCACAACAATCAAGAGATAATCTTCGCCAAAATGGAGATAGATATGAGAATACAGGTATTCCCAATAATTGTGATAACAAGTTGTATGGCATTACAGTTACTGGAAATTTATTTGAAATAGAAAAAATAGATTTGAAAGAAAGAAGTGTGAAAAATATGGGAATAGCTTTCCCATTTAGATGTAATGCTTTAGTAAAAGGTACGAATAACAAATTATATTCAGTAAAAGCGGATGAACAGACTCGTACACCCGTATTTGAATATAATCCCAAAAATCATCAAAGGAGTTTTTCTAAATGGATATTACCTTCACATTCAGACGGTGGGTGGATTTCTGGGGCGGTTGATTCAAAAGGTAAATTATATTTTATGACAACCTCCTTAGAAAATGTGGCTCGAATAGATATTAGAAAAGCAGAAGTCGATATTTTATGGACAAATAATTTAAAAATAAAAGATTGGGATAAGAATAATTGTCAATTGGGGTGCAATTTTTATATAAACCAAAAAGATGAAGTAGTGGTGAAAGAAAATAAGGGAGATAATGTATGGTATATTTCATTAGGAGAAAATCCGAAAGTATTGAGAAAAGAAAAGCTGTATTCTAAAACAGAAATTAACCCAACTAATGATTTCACTGAATTTTATAATGAGTCTGGTAGCTTAATAACACTATTGCTAAGAAGGGATGGCATTTCTAATTATTCATCTAAAAAGAATGATTCGTTTAGTTTAATGAAAATAGATACTTTGCAGAATGGAATATTAACAGATTTGGCTGGTTGTAATCATTTTATCAAAAAAGAAGAGAAGGTTTCTGAGGAAGATAAAGACGAATTGATTACGGTAAATACTGCCAAAGATGAAACCATTAGATTAAGGAATGTGATTTTCAAATTAGGAGAATCCGATTTATTGCCAGAGTCTTATACCGAATTGGACAAGCTGGTTCGTCAATTAAAAAAGTACCAAACCGTTGAAATTTTATTAGAAGGACATACGGATATAACGGGCGACTATGACGAAAATATTCAACTCTCCCTCGACCGAGTGAATTCATGCAAAAAATACCTAATAAACAAGGGTATAGACAGCCGAAGAATACAAACCAGAGGTTTGGGTAACTCAAAGCCTTTGACTCGCTCAAACAACGAAAAAGAGCGTGAAATTAATAGAAGAGTTGAGATTAAAATTATTCGAGGTATATAAAATAGTTATTAGCTATCTGTTATCAGTGTACTGGTTATTCGTGCGTATCTCACAAACAAAAAATGCTTTCAAAAATTAATTTGAAAGCATTTTTTGTTTTCTAATTTTGGCAAAAAACTAAATGCCTGAAATAACGAATACACCAATAACTACTTTATCTGTTTAAAATAATTATCTACTTGACGTTTGTAATATGGATTCAGATTTGGCGGAACGGTTCTTAATAATTCCGTTTGCTTTTGTTTGTCTTTTACGTATTGCTGAAACTGAGGTGGCGTTTTACGTTCAAAAAGCTGTCTGGCAGTTTCAGCTTTACGTTTTTGGTCTTCTTCTTGTTCCTGCATAGCTTTTTCAGATTCCAATAAACGAGTCAATAATTCTTGCTGACGTTTCATCAATTCAGGATTCATACGTTTATTTACTAAATCAGTTTCGGTTTCTTCCATTTTTTTCATCATATCTTTTATCTCATCGCCCAATTTACGTCCTTTTTCTGTGCCTTTGCTGCTATCCAAAAAGCCTTGAAGCATCTTGCGTAAGCGGGCTTGTTCGTTTGCCATTTTGGCTAATTGCTCAGACATTCCCCCCTGCCCTTTCGAACCTTTTTGCATAGATTTACCCATTTGCTCATTTAGTTCCTTCTGGGCTTCTCCCATACTTTTTTGCTTACCTTTACTTTTTCCTTTTCCACTTCCAGAACCAGCCATCATTTGTTGGTTTTGTTGCATTTGTTTTAAAACATCCGATAATAAAAGTGCTAAATTATTCACGGATGTCATCGCAAATTGTTGTTTTGAGGTTGTCATGGCTAATTTTCTATCCTTTATTAGCTTTACAGCATCTCCCATGTAGCTTTTCATGTTACCCATTTCACGAGTTATAAAGGTTTCAATTTGCAAAACTCGTTTGGACAACGCATATAAACTATCTTCAATCACTTTAGCATCATCTTGCAATTTTATTTGGTCTTGCGACAATTTAACAAAACGTGGGTCGGATGGATTCATACCTCTAAAATCTTTCATTAAACGTTCTTGGTCAAAAGAAAGCGTAACAAGGTTTTCGAGAATATCCCTTAAATCATCCATGTTTTCTTCATTCTGTTTCATTTCTTGTTGCTGTTTGGCTTGGGCAAGTTTTTGGGCAAGATTTCGCATTTTTCTGGCAGCTTTTTTTTGCTTCTCAGCCGCAGATTTATTGTCGCCTTTATCCATTTTATCCTCAGACTCCTTTTGGTCTTGCGATATATCTTCTTGCTGTTCCTTTTCCATATCCATCTTCTCTTCATTCTTCATCTCCTCACTCATTTTTTCGGCTTCTTTGAGATCTTTTTTTGTATCCTCAAACTCTTTTGATAACTTTTCTTGCTCCTTTTTATTGGCCTCAGTATCATTTTTCTTTTCTGCCGAATTATCTGGTTTCTTCTCGGTTTGTTCGTTCTTCTCGGCTAATTGTTCTTGTTTATCCGCTTGTTTTTCAAGGTCTTTAATGGTCTTGTCAAGTTTTTGGTCGAGTTGGAGTTTTTTGAATAAATCTTTCATCCGTTCCAATTCCTTTTCCATATTCTTTTCCTTATTCTTCATCCGCTCCATTTGTTCGAGCATCTTGTTGTCTTCTGGATTTTGTTCAAGCATCTTTTTCAACTCCTCATACATCTTCTGAGCTTCGGGGTCCATCAAATCCTCCATCATTTTCTGAAGAGCATCCATTTTTTGCTGATTTTCAGGTTTCTGTTCGTTGAAACGTTGCTGTTTATCATTCAAATTTTGGTTCTGTTCCTGCATTTGCTTGATTTCATTCATCAATTCTTCTTTCTTTTTAATGAGTTCTTCTGCCAATTTTTTATCTTGAAAATCAAGTTCTTTCTTGTTTTTCAAACGACTTTCCAATGCAGCTATCTCTTTGCGAAGTTTTTGAGCTTTCTCCAATGTCTTTTCAATTTGTGCCTCAGTTTTATCAATCGAATTATCAATTTCTTTATCGATTGAGCGTTTGACAGGCACAGCATAATTCATCACTTGTGAGCGGGTAGATTTTGCTCCGTTTACTCCATCATTATCCCAAACCTGAACAAAATATTCAACTTTATCGGCAGGGCTTAGTTTCAAGCTATCCAAATTCCATTGTTTGTAAAAACTCTGAATGGTCTGAGAAGGATTGATAGGCAAATTGATAGAAGCATAATTGGCAGTTGAAGGTTTGCCTTCTCTGAGAACTTTATAAAAAACCGCCAATTTACTGATTCCGTAATCATCGGCGATATTTCCGCCCAAAACCATAAAATTGTACAAGGTCGAATCTTTATACTGTTCCAGACTTAATTGAGGATGTTTATCAGGAATAACGTTTAGGAAAAAACTGATTCCCTCTGCAGTTGAAGCATATTGATTCTTTAAATAAACCTTGTATGTACCCGACGCACGCACCCTGCGAGTAGCATTAAAACCACCGCCCAACAGGTTCTTTTGAGCAACCATGCGACTTTTATCACCCTCAAAAACCATCACAATTGAATCTGTGTCAGTAACATTGAAGTCCCATTCGATGGCAGTACCTTCTGGAATGGTCAAATTGCCCATGTTTTTCATGGATTCGTTGGGCTTGTTCAAATAGGAGGGATAATTCATATTGACATCAAAAAATGCCAAACTTGGGCGATTCACCACTTCCACTTCATGTTCACCCGAATTGAAACCAGCCGCTTGAAATTTGAAATCAAAATCTTGCTGAACTTTCGAAAATGTATAGGTATAATGTTTCTTATCCAAGGTTTCCATTTTCAATTTACGGTCGTTGAAAACTAAGTAAACAGATTCGGGAATAGTATTTCCTTGAAGCGAAAGATTTACCGTAAAGTCTTCATTCTTAAAGGCTTGCATTTTTTTATTGTCCAAAACAAACGAAAAAGGTGCTTCTTCTTGGTATTCGTTTTTGAAGTTTACAATGCGTTCGGTACTTTTTGAAAAGAAAGCTGGATATAACATTAAAATCACCGCAATTGCTCCCGCAGGAAGTGCTGCAAATTTGAGATATTTACGGTTGTCGTTGATTTTAATGGCATCGGCAAACTTCAAATAACCCAATTGTTGAGACTTCTGATTAATAGAAGCTAAAAGCAATTCACTTTGAGAATTATCGAGCGTTTTGGTCAATTGTAGCGTATTAACCAACTTATCGCCAACTTCTGGAAAATACTTCCCGATTTGGTCGGCAGCTATTTCGTTTGAAAGCGGTTTTTGTTCTCCGTAAAGAAACATCAAAGGCTTAATAACCCATAAAATAAGGGAGATTAAGAACGCTCCAAGAAACGAAAAGAAGAGAATTGTTCGGAATGTAGTACCAAAATGCCCGAAATATTCGAGGGTATTAAAAACCAAAAAAGCGGACAAGATAACTGCCGCTGTAAAAATAGAACCTTTGATGAGCCTATTGAGATAATACTTACGTTTGTACTCCTCAATACGCATCAAGAGCGTAGCAATGGGTGAAGTTGTCATATTGTTTTGCGAGTCTATTGTTCAAAAATATCATCCATAATTAGTTGTAAATCAGGGAAAAGGGATGATTTAATATAAGGTGTTTCTTCATTATTCTCAAAATTTCCAACTAATTCATAGATACCTTTATCGTTCAATAAATATACCATAATGTATCTATCCTTCGGAAAAACTATCCAATATTCTTTTACACCCGAACTTTCGTATAAATTAAACTTATCATTAAGGTCTTTTTTAGCGGTACTTGGAGACGTAATTTCAATAATCCAGTCGGGAGCTCCCAAACAACCTTTCTCATCTAATTTTTTGGGGTCACAAATCACACAAATATCAGGTTGTACAACCGTATAGATTGTGTCTTCTTCTTCTCCATTTTTGGCAAAACGGACATCAAAAGGAGCAAAGTAAACCTTACAGGATTTTTTATAAAAATAATTAGAAATAGGACGCTCAATCTCACGGGCAATATCTTGATGATACCTTACGGGTGCAGGAGACATTCTGTATATACGACCTTTTATGAGTTCAACAATTTCTGTAAACTGCCATTTAAGATAGTCAGAATATGTGTAAGTACCATTAAGGTCTAATTGGTTAATATCCGTAATTATTTCCGCCATAATGATGATAAGTTATAAAATAATTATTTGATATTCAGTGATTTAAGAAATTTCCAATAAAACAGGGCAATGGTCGGAATGTTTGGCTTCTGGCAAAATTACAGAACGAACCAATCGCTCACGCATGGGTTCGGTTGCCAAATGGTAATCAATACGCCAACCCAAATTTTTATCCCTTGCCCCTGCCCTGTAACTCCACCATGAATAATGATGTGGCTCTTGGTTAAAATGGCGGAAAGTATCAATAAACCCATTTCCTAAAAACTGCCCAACCCATTCTCTCTCTTCGGGTAAAAAACCTGAACTATTAGCATTGGATTTAGGATTATGAATATCAATCGGTTGATGACAAATATTGTAATCGCCCGAAATAATGAGGTTTGGAATAGTCTTTTTCAGTTCATGAACGTATTCATGAAAATCAGTAAGCCACTGCATTTTGAAACCCTGACGCTCCTCCCCGCTTGAACCCGAAGGCATATACACAGACATTAACGAAAAATCTTCAAAATCAGTACGCAAAACCCTTCCTTCTCGGTCATAAATGGGCAACCCGCAACCGTAGTCCACATTTTTAGGCGTATGTTTAGTCAGAATAGCCACGCCACTATATCCTTTTTTTTCGGCTGAATGCCAGTAAATTTCATAACCTAAGTCTTCAAAAAGAGCTTTTTCTATTTGATGTTCTTCGGCTTTGACTTCCTGCAAACAAATCATATCGGCATTTGTGCCTTTCAACCATTCCACAAAACCCTTGGACATAGCTGAACGAATACCGTTAACGTTATAAGTGATTATTTTCATTTCAAAATTTGTTTTAAAGGTTAGGGCTTTCTAAACAAACACTTCCTTTTCGAAATACTCAATCACATGAGTTTTCATGATTTTCTCCTGCTCAATTACATTGACAAAAGGAATCTGATTGACTAATTTCCAATGAGGCCAGCCATCTTGGTCCAAACCTTCCAGTTCATAAACGCCGCTATAACTCAATGCCTTGCAAATGGCAATGTGCATGAGGTCTTGTTTTTGTTCTTTCGTAAAAAACTGATGCCCTTTACCCAACTCCTGCACGCCCATGAGGAACAAAACAGCGTTTAAATCGGCAGGACGTTTGCCCAAAGACTCTTCTAATTTATCTAATAATAATTCCCATTCTTGGGTTAAGTTTTCCATGTGTTTTTATTTGGTGACTGACTGATGGAGTGACTGAGTGTTTTCTACGAGTGATTTGATGTATAGGAAAGTGTGTAAAACACTCCATCACTCCATCACCAAATCACCTTCCAGTAAAGCTTCCCAATATTCAGTAGCACGTCTAAGATGTGGGATAACAATTGTTCCACCGATGAGCGTTGCAACAGAAAAAATCTCTTGAATTTCTTCTGAATTTACCCCTAATTCATGGCATTTTCCTAAGTGATATTTTACACAATCATCGCACCGCAAAACCATCGAACACGCCAAGCCCATCATCTCTTTTGTCTTTTCTGATAAAGCTCCGTCAGTATAAGTATTAGTGTCAAGATTGAAAATTCGTTTGATAACTTTATTATCAGAAGCCATGATTTTTTCATTCATCGTGCTTCTATATTCATTAAATTCAGTAACTATGCTCATATAAAAATGATTGATTTTTGTTGATTGAAAACTCAGAGCTTTTGACTAATTTTAGCTCATTATACAAAGTTAATCATTCTCTTGGATTATGATTCTTTTCAGTAAATTCACGGCAAAATTTGTTGAGAATTATTTTTTAAAAGCATAAAACTAAGTATTTAGTTAAAATAAAAATTAAAATTATTTTTCTAAAATATTACATTTTTAACCACTAAATTTCTGTGTAACCGAACATCGAAACTCAAACATCAAACATCGAAAAAAATGTTTCAATCCTTTCTCGACTTGATTTTCCCTCGTATATGTGCGGGGTGTCAGCACCCATTACACCTGAATGAAGAACATATTTGTACTGATTGTAGGTTCGATTTACCCAAGACAAATTCACATATTGAACTAGACCGTAAACTCATCAATAAATTTGCTGGAAAAGTAAATCTCGAACATTCACTCGCCTATTTGAAGTTTGTAAAAGGGGGCAAAGTTCAGAAAATCATGCACGAAATCAAGTATAAAGGAAATGAAGAGTTAGGAGAAATGCTTGGTCGTTGGTATGGAGGTGATTTAAAAGAAAAAGGCTATTCTGGGCAATTTGACTTAGTTTTACCTGTCCCATTACATAAAAAACGATTAATCGTTCGAGGATATAACCAGTCGGATTGTTTGGCGAAAGGGCTTGCGGAGAGCTTGGGGATTGAATGGCGGAATGATATACTGAAAAGAGGTATTGAAACGGAATCTCAAATCTCAAAATCACGATTAGAGCGGTACAAAAATATGCAAGATGTGTTTTTTATTGAAAATTTTGAGGGTTTGCAAACAAGGAAAATAGTCATTGTAGATGATACCTTAACCACAGGAGCAACCCTTGAATCGTGCGTGTTGGCACTCAATGAAGTGGGGATAAAAAACGTTTCAATTATTGCCATGGCTACGGCTGAATAATAAAAATAGGGTTGCTAAATTTCGATTTAGCAACCCTATTTTGTTGTTGAAATAGTCTATTTATTAGTACCAGCTCTAATCATTGCACAACGGAAACCGATGGTTGAAGTAGCTGAATCTTGGTCAATGAAACGGCGTGTTCCTGGAGCTAACCAGTAGGCTACATCTGCCCATGAACCTCCTTTATAAACTCTTGATTTATTATCTACCAGAGAGTTGTTATTCTTTTTGTCGTAACTCTTTTCCTTATCTAAATAATCACTTCTACGAATTGGATTTAAGTCATTAAAATCTTCATAAGATAAGGGACGATATAAATCATAAACCCACTCATTTACGTTACCAGCCATTTGATATAAACCAAAATCATTGGCAGGATAAGTGTAAACTTCGGTAGTAATAATGGCTCCGTCATTAGACTTTCCAGCGATACCTGCATAGTCACCACGACCACGCTTAAAGTTGGCTAACATAGTACCTTTCTTGCGTCCACGAGCGGCACGCATATTAGGTCCATCCCAAGGATAAATTCTCTGATTAGTCTGATTTTCGTCTTCGTATTGTGTTCCAATCATTGCCTTTGCAGCGTATTCCCATTCAGCTTCGGTTGGAAGACGATAGGCAGGAAGCACTTTTCCTGATTCTATCTTCAAACGACCTCCTGAAGAGAAAGCAGGAGCAACAGTCTTGTTAGATTCTGCACCTTTTTTAGCTTTTCCACTTGTTTTGCTTTTCTTATCGCCCTTTTGGCTTTGCATTGCAATGTTGTTATTCACTGCCGCAGTACGCCAAAGACAATAATCCGAAGCCTGAGTCCATGAAACACCCACTAACGGATACATTCTAAAACCAGGGTAACGAAGATATTGCTCTACATAAGAATCATTGAAAGCCAACTCATTTTTCCAAACTAAAGTATCTGGAAGAGCAGACTCATAGAATTCTTGTGAGGAATCTTTCTGAATACCGTTCAAATATTCAAGATAGTGAGAGTTTGTAATCTCTGATTCGTCCATATAAAAGGACTGAACAGATACCGTTCTCTCTAAGTTATCACGAGAATTGATAACGTCTTCTTCCAAAGCACCCATCGTGAAACGTCCACCCTCGATAAATACCAAGTTTGGTCCCGTAGGTTGTCCTTTGAAGGATTTATCAATTTGAAAACCTCCTTTTTTGTTGTAAGCAATACCAGTAGCTGTACTGTTTTTGCCCATTTTTACGCTTGATGGCTTCTTTGATTTACATGAACTCGCAAGGGCAAGTCCTGCGAAAACAATCGCCATTGATTTGAGGGACAACTTCATTTGTCGAATAATTTGATTGTCGTGAATATGAAAATTAAATTTTTAAAAGCTTATTTATTTCCTTGAAAAAGGAGAAAAGAACTGCAATTTACAATAATCAGCGTGAAAACTGGCGGGAATGGCTGAGATTTTCGATGTTTGAGGTTTGAATGGTAGAATTGTTGAGGGTTGTATCGTCAAAATTCTAATATTCAATCAATCATTTTAAGGTTTTTGATTCCCAATAATTTCCTTCAAAATCGCTTTTAGTTCTTCAATGGCAGTGATTTTCTCAAAAATCAATATCAATTTTCCTTTGGCTTCTTTGAGCGAACACTTGCGAGAATTCATCTTAACATAATCAAGAATCTTGCCAAAAGTAGCTGATTTATAATACTTTTCGTTCTCTGATGAAACGAAGTAACATTTCAGATTATTGTTTTTTAGCAATATTTTTTCCATTCCTAATAACTCTGCCATCCATCGTACTCGCACAATTTCGATAATGTCGAGCATCTCAGGAGGAATTGGTCCGAATCGGTCTTTCACCATTCGCTCAAATTTGGTCAATTCCTCTTCGTTTTTCATATCGTCCAACTGCGTGTAAAGCGACAATCTTTCTGAGATACTGGTAACGTATTTCTCTGGAATTAAGACGGTTAAATCGGTTTCTATTTGACAATCTACTTTCAAGGTTTCAACAACTTCCGAGAGTTGTTTTTCAAATAAATCTCTAAATTCATTTTCTTTCAACTCTTGAACAGCTTCATCCAAAATTTTATGATAGAGTTCGTATCCTAAATCGTTGATAAAACCGCTTTGTTCTGCCCCTAAGAGGTTTCCTGCCCCTCTGATGTCTAAATCTCTCATGGCAACTTTAAAACCGTCTCCCAAGTCAGAAAACTCTTCTAAGGCACTCAAACGCTTGCGGGCATCGCTCGTGAGGAGTGAAAGTGCGGGTGTGAGGAGATAGCAAAATGCCTTTTTGTTTGAACGTCCTACCCTACCCCGCATTTGGTGTAAATCAGACAGTCCAAAGTGATTGGCATGGTTGATGAAAATGGTATTTGCATTAGGAATATCAAGCCCCGATTCGATAATATTGGTTGAAACCAACACATCAAAATGCCCCTCAATGAAGCCCATCATTACTTTTTCGAGTTTATCGCCATCCATTTGTCCATGAGCTGTTGCTACTTTGGCATCAGGAACCATTCGCAAAATCAGGTTGGCAATTGAATCCAACTCTCCTACCCTATTATGGACAAAATATACCTGCCCACCTCGTTTCAATTCATAACTTACCGCATCACGGATTAGCACTTCATTGAAAATTTGTAATTCAGTGGTAACGGGCTGACGGTTGGGCGGAGGTGTACCCATGATAGATAAGTCCCTCGCTCCCATCAACGAAAAGTGTAATGTTCTTGGGATTGGGGTGGCCGTCAAGGTAAGAGCATCAATATTAACTCGCATTTCCTTTAAACGGTCTTTTACTTTTACACCAAATTTCTGCTCTTCGTCAATAATCATCAAACCTAAATTCTTGAAAACTACATCTTTATTCACAATTCTGTGCGTACCAATAAGAATATCCGTTTGTCCATCGGCTACTCTTTTGAGCGTTTCCTTAATCTGTTTGGGTGATTTGAAACGATTGATGTACTCTACCCGACAAGGGAATTTTTCTAATCGGTCTCTGAAAGTACGGTAATGCTGCATTGCCAAAACAGTGGTAGGTACTAAAATCGCCACTTGTTTAGAATCTGCTACGGCTTTGAAAGCAGCTCTGATAGCTACTTCCGTTTTTCCAAAACCTACATCACCGCAAACCAATCTGTCCATTGGGTGCGGTTTTTCCATGTCGGCTTTCACATCGGCAGTGGATTTGGCTTGGTCGGGCGTGTCTTCGTAAAGGAAGGACAGTTCCAATTCAACTTGCATGAAAGTATCTTTGGAGAAGGCAAAACCTGGTGCCATGCGACGTTTGGCATACAATGAAATCAGTTCTTTGGCAATGTCTTTGACTTGCTTTTTGACTTTCGATTTACGATTATCCCACTCTGGCGAACCCAATTTGGACATTACAGGAGGGCCTCCCTCCTTTCCAGAATACTTCGCAATCTTGTGGAGGGAATGGATTGAGACCATCAATTGGTCATTGTCCTTGTAAATCAGGCGAATGGCTTCTTGTTCAGAATCGCCTATCATCACACGGTCGAGACCCGCAAAACGCCCTATGCCATAATCTACGTGGGTTACAAAATCACCGATTTGGAGACTTCGTAATTCCTTCAAAGTCAGAGCTTTTGACTTTGAGTATTTATTTTTTTCTCTGAAACGATGAAAACGGTCAAAGATTTGGTGGTCGGTGTAGCAAACTAATTTCATTTGTTCGTCCACAAAACCCTCTCGCAAAGATACATTGAGGGCTTGGAAACGTACATTTCTATCAATTTCGTCAAAAATAGTAGCCAACCGTTCTAACTGTTTTGGGGAATCGGACGTGATGATATTGGTATAATGCAGGCCCTGATTTTCACGAAGATTATCAGCAAGACGTTTAAAATCTTTGTTGAAAGCTGGTTGAAGTTTGGCTTGAAGAAGTATTTTTTCTGATTTGAAATGAAACCTTCTTCCAAACTCTACCGTGCCAAATTCTTTTACCAATTTAAGAAAGCCTTTACGAGTTTCAAACAATTGATTTGGGTCTGAAATAACTTGAATTCCGCCACTCTTAGCAATCATTTCTGCAAAATTGCCTTCTACCTTCTCAAAACATTTTTCAACGATTTCTAAGGTCAATTCAACGTCCTTAAACCAAATTCTTGCATCTTTCGGAAAGAAACTTAAAAATGGCTCACGGGTTTCTTGAATGAGCTTATTTTGAACGTCAGGAATGATATTAATTCTGGAAACTGACTCTACTGACAATTGAGATTCAGGGTCAAAAGTTCGGATGCTTTCTACCTCATCGCCAAATAAATCTATACGATAGGGCAAATCATTGGCGTAACTGAATACATCGACAATTCCTCCTCGAATGGAATATTGACCTGCCTCATAGACGAAATCAGTTTTCTCAAAATCGTAACTCGCCAATACTTCACCCAAGAAATTTGTGTCCAATTTTTCATTGACCGTGATGGTAAAAGTATTCTTCAACAACGACCGCCGATTGATAACTTTTTCGGAAAGGGCTTCTGGATATGACACCAACAGTAAACCTTCGGGAGTGTTGTTGAGTTTGTTCAAAACCTCCGCCCGCATGAGTACGTTGGCGTTGTCCACCTCCTCAAATTGGTAGGCACGCTTATAAGACATCGGGAAGGAAAGTACATTGTTTTCACCAATCAAATTTTGCAAATCATTGACAAAATATGCTGCTTCTTCACGGTCTGAGAGTACAAAAAGGTGAGTCTGAGTAGGATTCAAAAGATGCACAGCCGAGGCAATAACAGCATCTAAACTGCCTACAATGCCCTTTATTTGCACACTCGGATATTCATTCGGCGATTTTATTTGTTCGGCAATCGTTTTTACGAAGCCATCTTCACGGTAGAGTGTCAGGAAATCTTTAACAAGCATAATTTACGACTTTGAGTAACAACAATAGCCACGAATCGCTTGACTCCAAGGAATCAAAAGCCATTCGTGGCGAGAATAATATCTGTAAAATTAACTGATTTTTGGGGAATTTAGTTTCGGAAATTTGAATTGTTTAATATCTATTTTAAAGCTTTCTCAACCGCCATCTTCATTTTCTCCAACCCAATCTTCGCTACTTCTAAAGGGTCTTTTTTCCAATAATCTTCATTAAAAAGTTCAAGAGAAAGCACGATGGGCGTATTTTTATCGTGAAGCATTTTCAAAATTTTGTTCATCGGAGCAACGCCATCACCTGGCATTACTCTAAAACTATCATTTAGCGTTTCACGACTTGGAATTGCAGGGTAGTCGTTCATGTGGAAAACTTGCAGATGATTTCCACTCAAAAAACTCAAAGCATTCAATTCAGAGCCGCCTTTGTGGAGGTGATAAACATCCGCCAAAATCAAGGCTTTGGGATGTCCACTTTCGGAAGCAACAAAAAGCGTTTCGCCAAATAAATGTAAGTTTGCAGAAAATCCCCATAGTTCGAGCATGGGCAAAACACCCATTGAATCACCCAAATCGCACACTGCCCTATAACGTGCTGCTGCTTGCCGAAGATTAATCTCTGCTCCTTGCGTCGCACCAAAAGGGGGTGCAGCAATGCGTTTACAGCCTATTTGAGCCAACATATCCATTTCTCGCTTGGTTTGTTCAAGGGCTTTTTGACGTTCGTTGGGGTCGTCCACAATCCACGGAGCGAAGCCAATAGCATCTTCAATAACGATGCCTAAATCATTAGCTTTTTGTTTTACATCTTTGAGATTCCCTCCTGCTTTAAGGAATGCTTCGATAGTACGAATCCAAATTTCAATGCCATTATAGCCCGCTTTTGCCACTAATTCAATTTCCGCCATCAAGCCAATGTTTTGCTTCATGATGGTACTGGTATTGAGACAAAATGTGAAATTTGATTTTACGGATGGAGTAGCAATTGTAGTATTAGAAAGGCTAAGACCTGTACCAAGTGCAATACTTGAT
>JANPGQ010000525.1:0-5475 GCA_031423975.1 Cytophagales bacterium
AGTCATTTCTTACATGGGCTTTTTATGTTTTCAAGCAGGATGCAAAAAAATATATCGTGTATGTCGTACTAAGTACAACAATAAGTATTATCTTTACATGGTAAATACTAACAAATATTTTTATGCAAAAACAACAAGCCAAAATTCCTCAAATAAGCGATGAAACTCGTTTCATTCTTTCTGAGGTCGAAAAGAAATTTTCGCATTTAGAACTAATTATTAAGTCGGAAGCTCGTTTGAGTGCCGCCATTCCTGAGACATTACAACCAACTGAGGTCTGTAATCGCTTAGGTTGGTCACGGTCAAAGTTTGAGCAATTTAAGAGGGATGGACTATTCAGAACCTTCAAAATTGGAGGTAAAGTTTATGTTTATACCTCTGATTTAATGGCTCTTTTTCCGAAAGATTTTCACAATTAGTTAAATTAATTTTCCAATGGCTTGGGCATAAAAAAACCGATGTGTTCCCGCACATCGGTTAGTCGGTTAGCCTGAGCGTAACCTAAAAAGCAAAACAAAGGTATGAAAATACTGCAAATCTCCAAACTCCACCTTCGGGTGGGGTTTGCTTTTTGTTGCCTTACTCGAAGGCACAAACATCTTCATTGGGTCATCCTCGACCATTATTTAAGACAATTTATTAGATTAAAAACCTTGATAAATCTTTTTAAAATTCATCCCATAACTTTTTCCCCTTGCTATCAAAATGTCTGAATACCTGTTTCGATTCGAGAAAAGTCCTAAAAAGAAAGGGACTTGTCCTCAATGTAATCACAAAAACCAATTTCGATTTTATGAAGACCGAGAAGGTAACAGACAAGGAGATGAATTTGGAAAATGTGAGAGAACTAATAGCTGTGGTTATCATAAATATCCTTCGATAGGTAATACTGACATAACTAAATTATTAGTCTCACAAGTAATTAATAATCAGGAGATTATATTTCCTAACAAAGCGTGGATAAATAAATTTGAAGGCTGGCTACAAAATCACAGCAGTAATTTGCATTCGTTCTGGATTGGTAAGGGGATTCCCAAAGAGCATTGGCTGAGACATGGAGTAGGTACTGACAATACAGGAAAAACAGTTTTTATTCTCAAAAATAAAGATGGACGAATTGTTAATGCCAGATGGGTGGCGTATGCTCCTAACGGTCATAGAATAAAAGAGAAAGATAAGCCTAATAGTTATTCAATGAGTCAACCTCCTGATGGCAGATGCAAATACGGACAGTGTTTGTTTGGTGAAAATTTAATGGACCCGAAAAACGAGAAAAAAGTCATTATCGTTGAGTCGGAAAAAACGAAGGTTATTGCATCATTTCACTACCCCGAATTTGATTGGATTTCTTCTGGTTCGAGCAATGGATTGACAGATGAAAAGATTTCTGTGCTATTTGGTAGAAAAATTATTTGGCTTTGCGATGCCGATAAGGCTGGACGAGACAATTCAAGTATCAAGAAATTGAAATCGTTTAAACAGAATTTTGAAGTCATTGATTTATTTCCTGAAAGAACTGATGGCTACGATATTGCTGATGCCATTGAAGATGGTTTAAAACCTGTGATTTTGGATGGTGTAAGAATTATGTTTGATGCAGAGGAAGTTCATGAGCAAAAACAGGAATCAAAAGGGCAACAGAATCCATACGTTCTAAAAAACAGCTCAGTTGAATATCGAAATGATACTTCTATTTGGATTAAAACTCGGAATAATTGGGAAGTCGTTGCTGACAATTTTCACGTCTTTATCAAATACTTTACCCAGGACGAAAACGAACAAAATACTTGGATTTTGGAGTTAAAAATCCTCAATCAAGAATCCATTTTTATTGAAGTTCCTCACGAAGATTTTTGCTCTGCTAAAAAGATGAAAACTATTTTAGCCTCAAAGCGACTGAGTTTTAAAGCTGGTGATACTCATGTTTCGGAACTTCACTCTTTATTGTTTAAAACGAATTTTGGAACGGCTACCAAGATTAATCGCTTTGGTTTTCACCATGATTCAGGAACGTATTTCTTTTCTAATCGTGCCGTAACTGCCGATGGTAAAGTCATTGAACCTGATGAATTTGGTATAATATTAAGTGGTAAATATTGCCTCTCAATGCCAATGACGAATGCAAAGATGAGAAAGCGTTTTTTCTTGACTGATAATGATATAACGTTTAATGATTGGTTCAAAGTTTATGCTGATGCTCACACGATAGACAAGGCCTTTATTCCTGCCTGTTTTTACATAATGTCTTTGTTTCGAGATATTGTTGTGAATCATAAAGGCTCATCTCCTATCATGTACCTCAAAGGCTCTGCGGGAACAGGAAAGAGTAGTATCATTCGTAGTGTAACGTGCTTGTTTGGGTTTAAACAGGAGGATATTAACCTCAAGTCCAAGAACACCGAAGCAGCTTTGGTTAAACTCATGAGTCAGGCGGCTAATTGTTTGACTTGGATGGATGAATTTCATAATGATTTTGACCATGAAGGACTTTTACAAGCGGCTTATGACAATGCAGGTTATCACAAAACGCCAGATTCAAGTAAAAGTAATACTGAGACAGACAGCATTGACATTCATTCAGCTTTGGCTTTGACGAGTAACTTCATTCCAGCCAATGACATCTTCTTCTCTCGATGCTTGTTAATTCAAGTTGAGAATAAAGAAAAGACTTCACAACAAAAAGAAGGTTATGCCAAATTGAAAGAAATGGAAGCGTTAGGATTGGGAATTATTACCGTTGAAATCCTTAGACATCGCCCGTTGATTGTGGAAAATTATAGCAAGGCTTTTAAACAGTTATCTGGACGGATTGAAGAGCATTTTATCAATGAAGCAATACCAGAGCGTTTGTTAAGTAATATGGTTCAAACCATGACGTGTGCGTATATCCTACAATGTTATGGCTTGATTGCAATTTGCGAGTCGACTGAACACCAGGATATTTTAAACGACTTCGTAGATATTGGCGTGTTGAATATGAGAAGGCAGTTGCAAATTCAAGAAGAGGCCTCCATATTATCCGAGTTTTTCGGAGTTATTCAAATGCTTTATGAGGATTTTAAACTCCACGAGGGAGTCCATTTTCGCTTTGATGGAAAGTTTTTGTATTTACGATGGTCTTCGATTTATCCAATTTACAAACAACGTTACAGGTCTGTCTATCATAAAGAGTCTCCCGACAAGGATTCTATCCTCCAAGAGATTTTGAAACTGGAGTTACCACGAATTGCGAAGGAAGTTATCAAAACCATACGTTTTAGAGATGAGACAACACTCAATAGTAATGCCCTTAATAATTCAGCAAGTAATTCATTGTCAGTTACTTATGATGAATATTTGCAAAGATTCGGGCTTGATTTGACCAATAGAAATGCAAATGTATAAGACGTTTCAATGAAAATTTTTATAAGAGATTTTCTACAACGCTACAACGAAAAATACAACAGACTGATTATCAATTAGTTATTATTTTTTTTATTAATATTATCGTTGTAATTCCGTTGTAATTCCGTTGTAACCGTTGTAATTCAAAATTTCCGTTGTAACCGTTGTAACAGTTTACAACGGAATTACAACGAAGAAAGTGATATAACTTACTGAAAATCAAATATTTACGTTTTCGTTGTAGCGTTGTAAAAAAACGGTACTCAAAATTGAAGTGTAAATGTCATTTACACATACACATTATTCATAAAATACAAATTCAAACAAATATGACTCAGCTCATTTTAAGAGAAAAAGATGTTCAAAAAATACTGAAAGTATGTAGAACAGATGCTTACAATGTTATTAATGAAATAAAACAAGAATATCCATATTCTAATAAATTAAAAGGCAGTAAAGTACGGACAGAAGACCTTGCCGCTGCCTATGACTTGAAAGTAGATGATATTTACAGTACATTGAATTCATAATTATAACATTAACTCCGAAAACGCTCGCCAATGGTGGGCGTTTTTTGTATTTTACTATCATCAATTCATATAATCCATATTGTTCATATTATCCAAATGCTAAATAGGTTTTACGGTAATCTTGCAGAAAGTTTTACAAGGTTATACGGTGTAATTCTCTGTAAGACAACAACTTAAACAAGCATTATTTATGAGTAACACAAATTTAAGTACAAACATCAACGTCAGGACAACGTTAGATGTAAAGAAAAAATTAATGGATGAATCGGACAAACGAGAGATGAAGATGTCGGAGTATGTTCTTTTTATTTTAGAAACGCATTGGAATAAATTAAATGAACCACCCCAAGAAAATAATGAGCTAATGCAGTTGCAACAAGAATTAGCCGAGGTTCGTAAAAATTTGCAAGAAACTCAAAGTAAGGTTATTGAATTAAAAACTGAAAATAACCAATTAGTTGAACGTCTTAGCGAAGAACCTATGACGGTTTGGCAAGAAGCCGCTGAAACAACCAATAAACTCAGCGAAGAACATATTCAGAGACAAATAGATATTGCTTTGAATGGTTATAAGCAACAGTTAAGTGAACAATTAATAACGAATGAAAATCAGCAAATAAGGATTTTAGCTGGCAGACTTCAACTTTATGAAACTCCATTGTTGAAAGGAATTTTTAGTGTACTAAGTCAGAATAATCGAAACATTAAGGATTTGCCCGACATTGTTTCGGTTTTAACGCAACATTACTATCAAGAATTCATTGTACCAAACCAATATAAACCTTCTCAATATGTACAATAGCTTATTCTCGAAAGACCCTTTTGGAGTTTTTCCAAACACAACGTCCCCTGACGGTTTAGATAATTTACCACAACAAGATGATTATCCGAAGAAAAGAAAGAAATCTTCTATTTGGTGGCAAATATTATTTTTTTTCCTGTTGATGATTTGCTTTGGCTTAATACTTTATTTCAAAGATACCTTAGTTCAAGGTTTCAAGAAAATGGTTTCCAAGGTGAATGATAAAGTCAACCCTGAACTTGATACCAAACCAAACTCAGATGAGACAAAAACTGAAATGAAACTATTACCAGAAACAGTTGAGCCAAAAGTTGAACGTATCTTTCTTACTAAGGACAAAGCCAATTGGGATATTCAATATATCAATAAAAAGCAGGAAGAAAAAAAGGCTATTTACTCAGAAGAAGAAGGTTGGATAATTTATGAATAACCTTGTAATACACTGTATAACGTTGTATAACGCTGTTTTACGAGGTATAACAAGGTATAACGGAGTGAAACGAGCCAATTCTGTATAACAGAGTTGGCTTTTGTTTTTAATATGAAAGGAGTATTTAATCTTTACTTAGACTTCAAAAGCATAATAGAATTGAGCCATGCTAACCGTACAATAACTTGATTTTTTAAAACAACAAATTCCAATCTTGGCGGAAACGGTCACCAAGCAAGCCTACTGGAGAATCTTATCTTTGGGTGATAAAATAATATGGATTTTTGATTGAGCTATCCCCAGATGGTAGTCGGAAGGTGGTGAAAGAA
>JANPGQ010000526.1:0-3792 GCA_031423975.1 Cytophagales bacterium
GTATTGGTCAAAAGGTCGAATTCGAGGGTGAAATTTTCAGGTAAATTTGTAATAAACTCGGGTAAAAATACGCCATCTTTTGAGAGTGAAAGCCATTTCCCCTTTGTGCCTTCTACATTGACTAACTCTCCAGTAGAATTGGTATTCCATTTGGCAGGGAAATCTCCCAATTCATCCTGACTAAAATCTTCCTGCACAATCACTTTTTCACCAGGCATAAAGTCAAACTTACTGTATGTTTGCAGAGAAGGATTTTTAGTTTTCGTTCCAACGTTTTCATTAGTATTACTTTGATTATCAGACTGTTGATGGGTACTTTGTTGATTTTCAGCAGGTTTTTCTTCCTTCTTTTTCTTCTTGAAAAGATTGCCGATACCTTCTTCTATTTTATCCAAACCTTTATCCACGCCCTGATAAACCTTATTATTTGCCCGATTTTGTACCGAGTTTTCTGCCACTCTTCCAGGGTTCGTAATCACAATTTGTGCATTTGATTTGAACGCTACCGAAAGTAAAATTAACCCGATTAATAGCTTGATTTTCATATATTTAGTATTTATTTTTCTCAAAAATAAGGTAAATTAATAATATCCACGTTACCAGAAACTAAATATCATTAAAAACCAATAAGTGATAAAAACTAAGACTTTATGTATCTTTGGTTTTAAGAATATAATCTTTACGCATGACAACCATACAGCTTCAAGCCAACAAAAAAATATATTTTGCTTCCGATTTTCATTTGGGTTATCCAGATTTTGAAACGAGCCTCATCCGTGAACGAAAAATTGTCGCTTGGCTCGACAGCATCAAAACCGACGCACAAGTAATCTTTTTAGTAGGAGATATTTTTGATTTTTGGTTTGAATATAAAAATGTAGTGCCAAAAGGCTACGTCAGATTGTTAGGAAAATTAGCGGAATTATCAGACGCAGGCATAGAAATCGTCATCTTTCCAGGTAATCACGATATTTGGATGTTCGATTATTTTTCCAAAGAAATGAGCATAAAAGTACACAGAGATGCTCAGGAGTATATTGTAGAAAACAACAAATCAGACGGCAATTTGTTGGAGAAATCTCCAACAAAGGCGGAATCCCAAACTTTCTATATCGTTCACGGAGACGGGTTAGGTCCTGGAGATTATGGGTATAAATATCTGAAAAAAGTGTTTGAAAGTAAACTGTCGCAGTGGGCATTTGGCTGGCTACACCCGCACTGGGGGATTGCGTTGGCAACGTGGTGGTCGGGCAGTAGAAAAGACGAAGAACGAATTAAAAGAGAATTGCAATTCAGAGGAGACGGAGAATGGTTATGGCATTTTGCCAAAGAACGAGAAGCCCAAAAACACCATGATTATTATGTTTTTGGACATCGACATTTATTATTAGACCTGCCCGTTGGCGAAAATAGTAGATATATAAACCTGGGGCAATGGGCGTATGATGATGAAAATAGTAATCATTTTGCGGTGTATGATGGAGAGGTTCTAAAAGTTAGAAAGTTTGAATAGTAAACAACCATTTTTATAATCATTAAAAACAATCAAAATGAAAAACAAAAAACTCCTTCTCTGGTCACTCACTGTTGCCCTGAGCGGCTTTTTATTTGGACTTGATACTGCAGTAATTTCTGGAGCAGAACAAAAAATTCAAGCACTATGGAATTTAAGTGATACTCTACACGGTTTCGCCATTGCCATTGCCCTTTATGGAACGGTTTTCGGAGCGGCTTTTGGGGGTTGGTTTGCAGATGCTTTGGGGCGTAAAAAGGCCTTATTTTGGCTTGGAGCTTTGTTTTTTGTGTCTTCCATCGGTTCGGCGATTGCACCCGATGTTTATACTTTTATGATTTTTCGTTTTATGGGGGGGCTTTGTATTGGAGCGTCTTCGGTGGTTTCGCCTTTGTATATTTCTGAAATTGCACCTGCCAAAAATCGTGGCTTTTTAGTGGCATTGTTTCAGTTTAATATCGTTTTTGGTATTATGATTGCCTACCTTTCTAACTATTTTTTCCAAATATTAGGGGGTGAAAGTGATTGGCGTTGGATGTTGGGAATAGTAGGTATTCCATCACTGATTTTTACTGCATTAACCTTACTGATTTCCGAAAGTCCAAGATGGCTAATTCTTCAAAAAAATGATATTGAATCTGCCAAAAAAGTATTGAATGAAATCAATCCCGAAGAAGCTGACAAAACCTTAGCTTCAATCTTAAATTCTCAGCACAATAATGCCAAAATGGGCAAGGTAACATTTTTCTCAAAACCTTACGCATTCCCGATTTTGTTAGCTTTTCTGATGGCATTTTTCAATCAAGTTTCAGGAATTAACGCTATTATTTATTACGCACCCAGAGTTTTTGAAATGTCGGGTTTAGCCAAATCATCGGCTTTACTTTCTTCGGTAGGCATTGGACTTACCAACTTGATTTTCACGATGTTGGGGGTTTCTCTAATTGATAAATTTGGCAGGAGAACACTTATGTTTATTGGTTCTATTGGTTATATTATTTCATTGTCGTTAATTGCCAAGGCATTTTATACCGAACAATTTGAAGGAATGACTTTCTTTGTTTTTGCCTTCATCGCCGCCCACGCCATCGGGCAGGGAGCGGTAATTTGGGTATTTATTTCAGAGATTTTCCCGAATGAAGTTCGTGCATCGGGACAAGCCTTTGGAAGCTTGACACACTGGGTTTTTGCGGCAATCATTACCAATATTTTCCCATATTTTGCCAGTCAATACGGTGGAGCCCCCATCTTTTTATTCTTTATGGTAATGATGGTTTGCCAACTGTTATACGTTTGGTTTTTGATGCCCGAAACAAAAGGCGTGGCTTTGGAAGATATGGATGTGCGAGTAGGACATTGATATTTATTTTTTATCTTTGTAAGAAATTAAACAAGAAAAATGATAATCGCCAATCCTATATATGATACTGTTTTTAAGTTTTTGATGGAAGACCTTTCCATTGCCAAAACGATAATTTCTGTAATTATTGGCGAAGACATTGTAGATTTAAGCGTAAAACCACAGGAGGAAACTACTTTTTCTGAGAAATACTTTTTGACAGTTTTTAGATTAGACTTTAAAGCTATCATAAAAACAGCGGATGGTACAGAAAAAAAAGTGTTAATTGAACTTCAAAAAAGCAAAAACTCCTTTGATTTACAACGTTTTAGACATTATCTCGGTAAAAATTATAGTACCCCAGATGATTTGGATGGTTATCGAGTTTCACTTCCCATCGTTCCGATTTATTTTTTAGGCTTTCCACTAAGTATTCCAAGTTCAGTTCTGAAAATTGGAAGAACTTATGAAGATTTGTCGTCGGGGGAAATCATAGATAAGAAAGATGAATTCATTGAAAGTTTAAGCCATGATAGTTTTGTTGTTCAAATTTCCAAACTACATGGAGAAATGAAAACCAAGATGGAGCGAATTTTGTCAATATTCAATCAAAAGTGGATTTTTGATGAAGATAATAAATGGCTTCTACAATATGACGAAGACAATAAAGATCTTGATGAGGAAACTCGAAAAATATTAAAACGATTATCTATTGCAGCCGAAAGTAATCAAGTTAAAGAGCAAATAAAAGCAGAAGAAACGTTCGACGATTCGATGGATAGAGCTTTAAGAATGAAGGAAATAGTGATTGAGGAAAAAGAAGCTGTAATTGAACAGAAAGAAGCTGTAATTGAACAGAAAGAAGCTGTAATTGAACAGAAAGAAGCTGTAATTGAACAGAAAGAAGCTGTAATTGAACAGAAAGAAGCTGTAATTGAAC
>JANPGQ010000527.1:0-4794 GCA_031423975.1 Cytophagales bacterium
TTAAAATATTCCACCTTTTTGGTATAATGTTTAAATTTTTTATTTTTTTTTTTGTTGGCTTCGGTCCCTGGTTTTGTTGTTGTTTTTTTACCCTACCCTCGCGACGGTCGCATCGAATCACGAACATCCAAAATTTACACTTTTGCCAAAGCTGGTTTAATATTGTAATTGCTCGTTTTTCTAAAAACAGCTTCTAATACTTCGCCTTTCAAATAAGACTTAACATATTGACTTTCAATAGCTTCTTTTAAAATTGGCATCACTTCACGATAAGCAGAAAGCGTATAATTAATGTCTTCGTCGGAATGACTAAAACACATATTGTGGAAACCCGCCCAAAGAACCCCACGTTTAATCATTTCTTGTTGCATGAGTGCTTTTACTTCCAAACCATTGCCCGCTTCGGGGGCAAATGTTACCATTGAACGGCAATTATAACCCACACATTTTGTAAGGTTTACCATGCCAAATTCTTTGGCAATTTGGTTGTAGCCGTCTTTGATTATTCCGCCTTTTTCATCTAAATAAGCAGGAACATTTTTATCTCTAATTTCTTTAATTGTAGCAATTGAAGCGGCTAAAGAAAGGGCTTCTCCTCCGAAAGTTGTATAGCTAAACACCTCATTATTAAATAGTTCCATCACATCTGCCCGACCAGTCAATAAAGCAATTGGCATTCCGTTGGCACAGGCTTTTGAGTAAACGGCTAAGTCAGGCGTAACGTTGAAATATTCCTGAGCTCCGCCCAAAGCGATGCGGAAACCTGTCCACATTTCATCAAAAATCAGGAGTGTTCCGTTTTCACGACAAAGTGCTGCTAATTCCTGTAGGAAATTATTTTGGGGTACTTCAAAAATGAAAGGTTCAAGAATAATTGCCGCCACATCTTCATCTAAAGCCTCACGAATTGCGTCAATATTGTTGTATTCAAAAGTGTAAGTCATGTTTTGGATTGCCTCTGGAATACCCGCATTACGACTTGTAATACCAATATACCAGTCATGCCAACCGTGATAACCGCAACAGAAAATCTTTTCACGACCCGTAAATGCACGAGCTACACGAATCGCTGCTGAGCAAACATCAGCACCCGTTTTTGAGATTTTTACCGCTTCGGCATTGGGAATCACTGCTTGAATTAATTCCGATAATTCAACTTCCAAAGGGTGCATCAACGAAAAAGTGATGCCATCTTCCAACTGTTTTTTAATGGCTTCATCCACGGCTGGGTACGCATATCCCAAAGAAAGTGGTCCAATGGCGGCGTTAAAATCAATGTATTCGTTGCCATCGACATCCCACACGTGCGAGCCTTTTCCTTTTTGCAAATATTTGGGAGCAACGCCTTTAGTAAATTGTCCTGGCCCTTTTGCAAGTGTTTGGGTAATAGGCTTTTGTACTTTCAAAGCCCTTTCATGGATTAAATCCGACTGTGTAATATTCGGATAATCAGCATTTGATTTTATTTGATTTGCCATTAATGTAGGGACGAATGGTATTCGTCCGTTTAAATATCTAAATATGGGGCGAATGCTATTCACCCCTACTTTTCTAAATAATTGCCAATTCTTGAGCAATATGAATTGAAATTTTATCGGCAATTTGTTTGCCTGTAAACCCTTCATATTCAAGTACTTCATTTAATCTTGCGGGTTTAAACCATTTTTCGTCCAAAGCAAAAGGTAAAACATTCGCTGTTTTACGATGCTTCAAAAGTGTTTCTGCCACGATGGAATATAAACCTCCCGTGAGGAAATGGTCTTCCAATGTTACCACCACTTCGGATTGAGCAACGGCTTTCAAAATGGCTTGTTCATCCACTGGTTTCAAACTTCGCATATTGATTAAACCAACCGATTTTCCTTCTTCCCGAAGAATTTCAGCCGCAATCAAGGCTTGTTCAAACAGAAAACCGTAAACCAAAATCGTTACGTCAGTTCCTTCAGAAACGACTTCGGCTTTACCAATTTCAAAAGTTGATTGATGCTCGTACGCAGTAACTCTATTACAAATTCTGACGTAACATGGGTTTGGCGATGCCCAAATTTGGGGTAACATCGTCACCAAATCTTGTTCATCAGCAGGGGCAAAAACTTGCATGTTCGGAATGCCACGCATGATGCTCACGTCTTCAATGGCTTGGTGCGTTGGACCGTTTCCATCCGATAAGAAACCAGGGATAAAACTGCTTAATTTCACGGGTAAATTGCCGATTCCTGCATCTGTGCGGATAAATTCAAAAGCTCGCATCGACAAAAAAGCCGCCAGAGCGTGTACCACGGGGATTCGTCCACGCAAGGCAAGTCCAGCGGCGGCACCTATCATTGTTTGTTCGGTAATGCCCGTATCAATAAAACGATTACCCAATGCTTGCGGAAGATTTCTGACTAAGGCACGGTTTTCGGCAGTCATTACCACGAATCTTTCGTCGGTAAGCGCTGTATTTTTTAATAATTCTTCGTACATTTTATTATTTTTTTGTGCCACAAGGACACGAAAGCTCCATAATTTATTTACAGATTATCGCACAACCATCACCTCTGATTCAATATTTGCGGCGTGAATTCCGTGTAATTCTTCTAATAATTGCTCCACTTCATTGGCTGAAAAATTGCAAAACCAACGGTCGGCACGGGCTTCGATACTTGGCAAACCTTTTCCACGAACAGTATCGGCAATGATGACGTTTAACTTGCCTTTTTTGAAAGGAATTTCATCAAAAGTTTCTTCCAATTCCGTGAAATCATGTCCGTCGATTCGATAAACTTCCGCTCCGAAAGCCTCAAATTTATCCGTTAATGGTTCTAAAGGAATCAGGTCTTCGGTGGCTATGTTTGCTTGGAATTTATTGCGATCGATGATAAAAATGAGGTTATCCAATTTGTAAGCATTAGCAACTAACATGGCTTCCCAACAAGAACCTTCATTCAATTCGCCATCGCCCAAAATACAAACAATGCGGTTTTTTGTACCTCTGATTTTACAGTCCAACGCCACCCCAATTGCAACGGATGGGAGGTGTCCCAAAGAACCAGAATGAAATTCAATGCCTGGGATTTTAGTATTAGGATGCCAGTAAATATTATCGGTAGTTGAAAGATGGTTTTTCAAGCGAGCTTCTTCCAAAATACCGTTTTCAACCAATGTTCCGTAAAGCGCAGGAACGTCGTGTCCTTTGGAAAGAAATAAATAATCACGGTTTGGGTCGTTGAGATTGTCCTTGGAAATATCCAAAAATTCTTGGTAAAGATATACCATCAAATCCGTTGCGGAAAGGGAAGCACCCACGAAACAACCGCCATCGGTGGACATTCCAATAATGTGTTCACGCACTCGCAAAGCAGTACGTTGGAGCTGTTTGATTTTCTGCTCAGTCATATTAAAAAATTATTTTAATGGAAATAGATTTATGCAATTGTCTTGGTTTGTTCTGCTGAAATAGTCTTTAAATCGCCTAAATGATTTCTGTACCAATTCACTCCTGCAAATCGTTTATTTATTTCGTAGATTTGTGGTTTTTCGGCTAAAAGGGTTAGAATATCGCTCAATGAAAAGTGAGAATTTAAAGGATATAATTCTTCAAAAACTCGCTTAATAAACAAGTAATCTTCCTGATAATCAATGGTTAATCGATGACTCATGGAATAATCTAACCCTGTTTCCCAAGTCAAATTGGCAAGTCTGAATTTATCAGAATTTTCCCAAATATATGGCGTGGTATGTTCTAATTCTAAAGGACGTTTTGCTGCTTGCCATGCCGTTTTTAGGCAATCCATCGACATAATTTCTACATCATTTCCATCGGGATAAGTGGCAGGATGAAGGTTACTAACGAAGTCATATTTATCTGAATTCTCATCATAAAAATTCAATAATCTGTCAATGATTTGCGGGTCAATTAATGGGCAATCCGAAGGGATTTTTACCACTGCATCGGCATTTGTCAAAAGCCCCACTTGATAATGACGGTCGAGTACATTATTGAGGTCACCTCTATAAAAAGTGATATTTTTTGATTCGCAAAAAGCCTCAATTTCATCATCATCGGGACTCGTAGAAGTAGCTACCACCAATTTCACAGGGCATTTAATTTGTTGTAACCGCTCAATCATTCTGTACAACAGAGGCTCGCCTAAAATCGGTAGCATTACCTTTTTGGGCAATCGACTTGAAGACATTCGAGCCTGTATGACAATGGTAATATTATTCATAAACCAATCCTTTAGATTTGTAGGCTTTATACTGATACGACTTGATGAAATCTTCTTTTTTGCCTTCGTGATTCAAGAAATCACGGCAAACTTGAGCAATATTTTTTGCCGAAGTCCCTCCATTTTGAATAGGTGCTTGGCTTTTCAATTCGTCCAAATCAAAGTACGAATGAACTTTCTTACCCAATGCTAAACCCACATAAACCGCCGATGAATATTGTGTAATAAATTCCGTACAATTGGCAATCATTGGATTGATGAAACCGGTGGTATAAATGATGGAATCGGCTGGGGCGTGTTCCTTGATTTCGGACACGGCTCTTTCCACAATTTCGTTGGGATGAAGTTTGAAAACTAAGGGTCTGCCATTGGCAATTTTCACACATTCTTGAATAAAAGCTGGTCGGTCTTCTTTCTTAAAACATTCTCGATTATCGGTTGTAGCGACTAAGACGAAGTCGTGAAGCGGAAAATCATTATCTAAGAATTGTTTACAATTATCAAAATTGGGAATACCCGTTACCAAAATCTTTTCGGCACTCGTTCCAATGCTGGAAAACCGATTTTTGTAGCCTTCTGAAGC
>JANPGQ010000528.1:0-2565 GCA_031423975.1 Cytophagales bacterium
AAAATTCCAAATAGATTGTCCCACCAAAGCCGACTCTTTGCCCGAAGTCAGAGAAGGTCTTTTTAGGTATTTATTCAAAATGGCATCACGCATATATGAGTCCATCTCCGTACTCCAACCTACTGATATATAAGCCGTTATGCCATTCATAAACCAGTCTGGCACGCTCAATAGTAGGGAGTTTTGAAGAGATTCTTTGATACTTCCTCCGTATAGCATATCGTGAATAAATACGTGTGATACTTCATTCACAAGGTCTTTCCGAAACGATGAAGAACTACCCGAATAAGCAATTTCAATGCGTGATTTAGCTAAATTTTCCTCTTTAATTTCCCTTTCCGAAGCCAAACTTAAACCCACATTGCTCTGGTTGAGGTCTTGGGTGGACGTATAAATAAATATTTTGGTACGACTAAAAGGCGAATATCCCAAAATCTCAGTAATTCGGTCAAAATCTGACTCCGCCAACTGAATAGCCAAAGTGGCGGTTTGTTGTCCACCTTCGTAGAAATATACCTCAAAATTTTGGGAAGTTAGCACCTGCCATTTGAAAGGACGATATTGAATTCTATTCTTCCCAAAAGGTTCTTGGGTAGGAAAAAAGTTTTGAGCCTGAGCAAGACAAGCCATCAAAAACAACGATATGAATAGTAAACTTTTTTTCATTGGGGGATAATGTAGGTATCAGGTTTCAAGCCTAAATATAACGAAGCAAAACGATTAATATTGACTTCTTGATGAAGTTCTTTATTATTGACCAAAAAATCAACAAATTGTTTGGCAAAAAATGGTGCCAGCGATACTCCTTTTGAACCTAAACCATTAAAAATGCCGATATTTTCAAGTTCAGGGTGCATTCCTATAAACGGACGGCGGTCTTTAGTGGCAGGACGTACACCCGCTTTTTGTGATAATATACGCATACCGGGCTTCATCAGTTTTTGGTATTTTTCTATTAAATCCGCCTTACCTTGTTCTGTGGGCAAAAAGTCCAATTCATGCCAGCTATACGTTGCTCCCAACCGATAAATATCATCGCCCAAAGGAATCACAAATGCCCCTTGATTGATAATTTCTTTGATATCAATATTTTGTATTTCAATATCCAATAATTCCCCTTTCACGGGACTGAAAGGGAGGTAGCTGAAATAGGGATTATGAATGGCATTGAAGCCTTCGCAGTAGATTATTTTGTTTAGATTAGTTGCTTTGCCGTGGTCTTTATTTCCAGATACCATTTCCAAAACTCCTTTCTCCAAAAAATACCTCCTAAAAGCCTCTAACATCACCTTCAAATCTACCCAACCCGAATGTTTGGTAGTTACTCCTCCCAATTGGCTATTCACAATATTTTGATGATTTATATTTTCAAATTCAAGCGTTGCGAAATCCGAGAAATCATCAGGTACGTGGTCGCTTTTAAAATATTTTTGAGAATCTTCATTCACAAAAGGTCGATAAATGGGGATGGGATGAAAGAATTTAGCATTTAATTCTTTTTCTAATTGAGGATAAAAATCTTCTAAGAAAGGAAATATCCTATCTGCCAACCAAGTTTTCACTAATTTTCTACCCGTAACAGGATTGTAAATTCCAGCCGCAATTTTAGAGGATGAAGGAATCTCTGCGGAATCAAAAATCTGCACATTTTGCCCCTCCTGCATGAGCATATAAGCAAGGATAGACCCCGCAAGTCCCTGCCCGATGATGATGTATATTTTAGGTGAAGTTTGGTTTTGAGTCATTCGAATAATAAGAGTTCTTTATTAAATTATTGCTTGAAATTACACAAAAAAAGAGGCTAACTTTATGGTTGAGCCTCTTTTTTGTGTAATAAAAAATACTTAATTTTTTTTGATAACCTCCGTAATAGCACGAGTGCCAACATTATACTGATAGTTCAAAGTAAATGTTTTGGTAACTGGGTCATATTTATTAACACCAGTTTGCTCAAATGGACCTGCTAAATTAGCCGTAGCTCCTTGAGGAATCATTGTTACCGAATTATCCTTATTTACTTTCAACCATACTGGCGAGCCTAAATCTGCAAATTCAGTTTCAGAAGTAGCTTTATCAATGGTTTTCAAAGTTTTTGCTCTATCAATTGCTCTTGGAGAAGTAGGGTGCGTGAAATATCCTGTTGCTTTGTAAGCACCATCATATTTATTAGGTGTACCACCCACAAAAATATTCATAAAGCCTAAGTTTCCACTAATCTTCACACCACTGGCATCTGAAATACCCACTGGAATAACGTATTCCTTACTAAAATCAAGTGTTTTAGGAAGTTTCACATTAACAATGAAGTCTGCATCTCTTGCTCCTGCTTTAATAGTAGGATTCACAATCGTGTAGGCAGTTGTAGGAAGGGCTTCATAAGGGTCATCGCCAGCAGCAACTCTTTTTGCATTTGTCGCTTTCAAGAAATCCGTTGCTCCTTGGGTAACACCCATTGTTACAGCCAAATCTTTGTCTAAGGTATTAATTGACCCCAAATTTACTTGGTAAGTAGCTCCAACTAAAGTATCAATCTTAAACTTTGATGTTTGCAATGAACCACCAGCA
>JANPGQ010000529.1:0-5307 GCA_031423975.1 Cytophagales bacterium
TGTGCTTTTACCCCCACTGATTAAGAGTATATAGACTAAATTAAAATCTGAAGTATTTGAAATAAATTTTATTAATTCGGTATTATATTACCGATATTTATTTTTTATTTCAAAATATAGTATTACCTTTGTGCTATAATCAGTAACATAATTCTATTAGAGATGAATACCGAACAGTTAGGCAATATTATTCGTGAAAAAAGGAACGAACTTTCGTTGAGTCAAGAAAACCTCAGCGATAAAAGTAAT
Organism: Cytophagales bacterium; assembly: GCA_031423975.1. Classification (GTDB taxonomy): domain Bacteria; phylum Bacteroidota; class Bacteroidia; order Cytophagales; family Spirosomataceae; genus Arcicella. The sequence continues at coordinate 250 of JANPGQ010000529.1, forward strand.
GTAGCCATCAAAACGATTCATTCCATCGAATTAGGCAAAGCCAATCCTTCGGTAAATACCTTAGCGAAGATTTTGGATAATTTAGGTTTGCAGATAATTGTAGTAAACAAATAATTTTCTTCGATGTTAGTTTTTCGATGCACCGTCGCTCGGCTCGGTTTACTCCGCATCAATCCCTAACATCGAATATCGAAAAACGAACATCGAAAACATGGAACAAGCCATTTCCTACGAAAGAATCCCAACTAATATTTATGCCGACTCAGATGCGGCTTCACGTGCCGTTGCTCATGAAATTGCGGCAATTATTCGGAACAAAGCCCATGAAGGGCAACCCGCCATTTTGGGTTTAGCCACGGGTTCTTCGCCCAAAAAAGTTTATGGTGAACTCATCAGGATGCACCGTGAGGAGGGTTTGAGTTTTCAGAATGTGGTAACGTATAATCTGGACGAATACTATCCGATGGAACCCGATGCCGTACAGAGTTATGTGCGTTTTATGCGTGAACAGCTTTTTGACCACGTGGATATTCCAGCTGGAAATTGGCATTTACCCGATGGAACTTTGCCTTTGGATAAACTTTCAGAATTCTGTAAAGACTACGAAGCCCAAATAGAACGCTACGGAGGTTTGGATTTTCAGTTGTTAGGCATTGGACGAAACGGACACATTGGTTTCAACGAACCTGGCTCGTTAATTAATTCACGAACACGCCTAATGACCCTCGATTTAACCACTCAGATTGATGCTGCGGCAGATTTTGGCGGTTTAGCGAAAGTCTCGAAGAAGGCAATTACGATGGGTGTTGGCAAAATCATGGAAGCCAAGCGAGTGGTTTTATTGGCTTGGGGAGAGCATAAAGCTATGAACGTAGCCCGTGCGGTTGAAGGTCCCGTATTGTCAGATGTTCCCGCTTCGTATTTGCAATTACATCAAAACGCCTCCTTCATTATTGACACTTCAGCAGCCGCAGACCTTACCCGTATGAAGACCCCGTGGATGGTGGATAGTGTTACGTGGGACAGACCAATGATTAAAAAGGCGGTAACGTATCTTGCCCTCACGGTGAAAAAGCCAGTCTTGAAATTGACCAATTCCGACTATAATGAAAACGGGCTTTCGGATCTTTTGGCACTTTATGGACAGGCGTATGATATTAATATTGAGGTCTTTAATTATCTGCAACATACCATCACGGGTTGGCCAGGTGGCAAGCCCAATGCCGATGATTCAAACCGTCCAGAACGTGCTTATCCTGCCAAGAAAAAGGTAATCGTTTTTAGTCCACATCCCGACGATGACATAATTTCGATGGGTGGCACGCTGCAACGCCTTCACGACCAAGGGCATGATGTACATATAGCTTATCAAACTTCTGGAAATATTGCCGTTGCTGATGATGAAGCCCTTCGTTTTGCGGAATTTGTGGTGGATTTTAATGAAAAATTTGAAGCTAATAATCCCAGGGCAAATAAGATTTATAAAGAAGCTGCCAAGTTTTTGAAAACCAAGAAAGACTCAGAAATTGATACCCCCGAAGTTAGACATATTAAAGGATTAATCAGGAGAGGAGAAGCCAAAAATACTTGCCGATACGTGGGCATAAAAAAGGAAAATATTCACTTTTTGGATATGCCATTTTACGAAACAGGAACAATCCAAAAAAGCCCATTGGGCGAAGCTGACACAGAAATTGTAATGAATTTAATTGAAGAAATTCAGCCGCATCAGATATATGCAGCAGGAGATTTAGCCGACCCACACGGTACGCACAAAGTCTGTTTAGATGCCATCATGGCGGCAGTACACAAGCTAAAACACCGTGAATATTTAAATAATTGTTGGGTTTGGTTATACAAGGGAGCGTGGCAAGAATGGGATATTGACCAAATAGAAATGGCAGTTCCGATGTCGCCCGACCAAGTTTTGAAGAAGCGTTACGGTATTTTCAAACACCAATCTCAAAAAGATGGCGTCCCGTTTCAAGGAACGGATGCAAGAGAGTTTTGGCAACGTGCCGAAGACAGAAATAACAATACTGCCAATCTTTATAATGCTCTTGGGCTTGCGGAATATCAGGCAATGGAGGCGTTTGTGAGATGGCGGTTTTGAGGGATTCAATGAACAGATTTGTTAATTTAATGCTCAGTAGATATTTTTCTGATTAACCCTCGCAATGATTCAAAAACCTTGGGGCAGATTTTCGTGAGTATAACTTTATTAACTATTTCAATTAATATCTAAAACCAAAATTAAAAACTCATTGCGTAAATCCTATAAGGTTTTCGAAAACCTTATAGGATTATCTCCAAAGAAATGCGCATGTTATCTTTAAAATCAGTATAACAATCCTCTCAAAACCGCTGTTTATAAAACAAAGAATTAAAACTTTGTCAAATGAACAAAACCCTACGCCTAATCCTTGGCGACCAGTTAAATCATCATCATTCTTGGTTCAATCAGACTGATTCAAACGTGCATTTCGTCATGATTGAAATGCGTCAGGAAACTGATTATGTTAGCCATCATATCCAGAAAATTATTGCCTTTTTTACCGCTATGCGAACCTTTGCGGATGACCTTCGCACGCAAGGACATCAGGTTATTTATCTAAAATTAGACGATAAAAATAATACACAAGCACTTACTGAAAATCTTTCAAAAATTATTCAAGAGCTTGATATTCATGGATTTGAATATCAATTGCCTGATGAATATCGTTTGGATGAACAATTGAAAGACTTTACTTTATCGTTAGCCAATAAAGGGATTCCCACAAAGGCTTTTGACTCCGAACATTTCCTCAGTGAACGGCACGAATTATCTAATTTTTTCAAAGGTAAAAAGACTTTTTTGATGGAAAATTTCTACCGAATGATGCGGAAGAAATATGATATCTTGATGGATGGAAAAGAACCGCAAACTGGACAATGGAATTATGATGCCGACAACCGAAAGAAGTTGCCCAAAAATCATCGTCCCATTGAGCCACTTACTTTTGATAAAGACGTTTCGGAGATTTATGATTTGGTACAAAACCAAGAAATAAAAACCATTGGTCGGGTAAATCCAAAGGCATTTATTTGGGCAACTTCTCGGGTAGAAGGTTTGCAATTATTAGATTTTTTTGTAGAAAATTGCCTCGAATTATTTGGTACTTACGAAGATACCATGCACCCTTCATACTGGTCAATTTATCATTCAAGATTATCTTTTTTGATGAATGTAAAATTGATTTCCCCTTTGGAAGTTGTTCAGAAAGCGATAAGTCATTGGCAAGAAAATCAGGAGCAAATTTCTATTGCCCAAATCGAAGGATTTGTTCGTCAAATAGTAGGTTGGCGGGAATATATGCGTGGCATTTATTGGGCTAAAATGCCTGATTTTGAGCAACTTAATTATTTTGAATACGACAGAAAACTACCCTCGTGGTTTTGGACTGGACAAACCAAAATGAACTGCCTAAAACACGCTATCGGGCAGAGTTTAGATTACGCTTATGCCCATCATATCCAACGATTAATGATTACAGGAAACTTTACTTTGCTTGCAGGTGTTCATCCTGATGAGGTTGATTTATGGTATTTAGGTATTTATATTGATGCTATTCAGTGGGTTGAAATTACCAATACAAGGGGGATGAGTCAGTATGCGGATGGAGGAATTACGGGTTCAAAACCTTATGTGAGTTCTGCCAATTATATTGATAAAATGGGCCATTATTGTGAAACTTGTTTTTATGATAAATCCAAGAAAGTAGGCGTGAAATCTTGTCCATTCAACAGCTTTTATTGGAACTTTTATGACCGAAATCGAGTGAAGCTATCCAAAAATCCAAGAATAGGAATGGCTTACGTAACGTGGGACAAGATGCAGGCTGAACAAAAAGCGGAAATACTGCAACAAGCGGAAATTTATTTGAATGACATTGAAAATCTGTAAGATTCTTTAAATTTGCTGGAAATCAAAAAACATGGTTAATAATAATACTAAAGAATTAGAAATATTAGATAGAAATCAAGTGTTGCAAAATACCAAAAAAATAGTTCGTCAAGCTGGTTGGGGAAAAGGTATTTTTAGCAATATGGCACATGATTTTGATAATATTCCGATAGGGTTTGAAAATTATATTCCTAATCTTCAAACCCCAATCTCTAAACTGAAATGATTGAAATAAAAAATATAAGTAAAGCCTTTAATGGACGTGATGTTTTGATGGATATAAATGGTTCATTTAAACCTGGTGAAACGTCTTTGATTATTGGTGGCAGTGGTACGGGCAAAAGCGTTTTGCTGAAAAGTATGATTGGTATTGTGAAACCCGAAGCAGGGCAGGTTCTCTACGATGGGCGTGATTTTCATAATTCTGATGAGGAAACAAAGAAAACAATTCGCCGTGAAATGGGCGTTCTCTTTCAAGGAGGGGCATTATTTGACTCTAAAACGGTAAGCGATAACATAAAATTTCCCTTGGATATGCTTACGAATATGTCTGAAAAAGAGAAGCTGGATAGGGTAGAGTTTTGCTTAAAAAGGGTACAATTAGAAAACGCTGGACCACGAATGCCCTCTGAAATTTCGGGCGGGATGAAGAAACGGGTGGGCATTGCCCGAGCCATCGTGATGAACCCGAAATACCTTTTTTGTGATGAACCAAACTCTGGATTAGACCCTTTGACCTCGGTTAAAATTGATGAATTAATTAAAGAAATTACCGATGAATTCAACATCACGACCATCGTTATTACCCATGATATGAATTCGGTAATTGGTATGGGACAAAAAATAATGTTTTTATATCAAGGCAAAAAACTTTGGGAAGGTAATAACACAAATATTAGAACTTCGGATGTTCCAGAACTGCACGAGTTTATTTTTGCGAATAAATTATTGCAAGAAATGCGTGGGTAATTTTCGATGTTGGTTCGGGCGGCGTTCCGCTTCGATGCGACCGTCGCTCGGTTCGATATTAGTTTTCCGAAAATCGAACTGAGCGACGGTCGCATCGAAAACCGAACATCTATTTTAATATCGCTTTTGCCTCTGCTAATGTTGAT
>JANPGQ010000530.1:0-3413 GCA_031423975.1 Cytophagales bacterium
AACTTATAGAAAATGCTATCGTTTGGGTGGTGGATGAAAATGCTCAAAAAGCCCATGCAGGGTTGAATATGCAACCTTTCGCTTTTAAATTAGCCAACCTTCCGAACTACGAAAAACGACCTAATCCGCAGGTGCAGCAATTGCCACTTTCGCCCGAAGAATCAATGAAGCATATTCAAGTTCCCGTTGATTTTAATTTGGAAATTTTTGCCCACGAACCTAACGTGATGCACCCCATTGCGATGGCTTGGGATGAACGTGGTCGTTTGTATGTTTTGATTACGAAAGATTATCCGAACGAACGAAAAGAGACGGGTGGTAGCGACTATATTTTGCTTTGCGAAGACACCAATAAGGACGGTAAAGCCGATAAATTCAGCACTTTTGCCGAGGGATTGAGTATTCCAACGGGAATGGTTTTTGCCAATGGCGGACTCATCGTTTCGCAAGCACCACACATGATTTTTTTGAAAGATAATGATGGCGATGATAAGGCGGATGAAAAGAAAATTCTCTTCTCGGGCTTTGGCACGGGCGATACCCACGCAGGACCTTCAAACTTGCATTATGGTTTTGATAATTGGATTTGGGGTTGTTTGGGATATTCAGGTTTCAAGGGAAAATTTACAGATAAAGATTCCGTTCAGTTCGGACAGGGCTTGTTTAGATTCAAGGCAGATGGTTCTGATTTTGAACACATTACCTCAACTTCCAACAACACTTGGGGCATGGCTTTCAACGAAACGGGTGACGTTTTTGGCTCAACTGCCAACAATTCACACGGTTGGTACATGGCAATTCCGCACCGCAATATTCTCAATCCTTCCATCAATAATAATGGAAGTAAAGGAACAGATACGCATAAAGATATGAAAACCAACACTCAAAAAGTACGTCAGGTGGATGTTTTTGGAGGATATACTGCTGCTTCTGGTCAGAATTTTTACGGTGCAAGGGCATTTCCGAAGCAATATTGGAACAAAGTAGCCTTCGTTTGTGAGCCAACGGGACACGTAGTTCATCAGAATATTATGACCAAAACGGGTACCGATTATAACGATGTAGAAGGATTTAATTTATTGGCAGGTGCAGATGAATGGGTAGCTCCCGTTTTTGCCGAAACGGGTCCCGATGGAGCAGTTTGGATTGCCGATTGGTACAGCTACATTATTCAACATAATCCACAACCCAAAGGCTTTACAACGGGTAGTGGTAATGCGTATGAGACTGATTTACGAGATTATACACACGGCAGAATTTACCGAGTAAGTTATAAAAATGCTCCAAATTATTCGCCAGTGGCTTTGAGTAAAGACCGTCCGCAAGAGTTAGTGGCTACGCTCAAAAATAACAATCAATTTTGGAGAACTACCGCCCAAAGATTGTTGGTAGAACGTGGACAAAAAGATGTAGTACCAGCACTTTTAGAACTTTGTAAAGACCAATCGGTGGATGAAATTGGGATTAATCCAACCGTAATTCATGCCTTGCATACGCTTGAAGGTTTGGGCGTTTTGAATGAGCCAAGTGTGCAACAAGCCCTGAATAATGCCCTCACGCATCCCTGTGCGGGAGTTCGTAAAAATGCGGTGCAGTTATTGGCTCGTAATGAAAATTCCGTAAAGGTTTTATTGGAAAAGAATCTATTGAATGATAAAGAACCTGTTGTAGTGTTAAATACGCTTTTGGCTCTGTCAGAAATGCCTTTGACGGCAGAATCTGAAAAAGCTTTGATGAGCCATTTAGAACAATCAACGGACATCAATGACCGTTGGTTGCCCGATGCTTTTGCCAGTGTTTTGACGAGCCACAATCAGATTTTGATGAAAAAATTGTTGGCAAAAACTGCTCAAAATAAGCCTTCTTCGAAAGCAAAAATGGAAAATACTGCCATGCCTCACGACCATTCAGCTATGATGCACGAAGCGAAAAGTGAAACAGCAAAAAGTAATTCCGATAAACCAGATTTAGTAATTACCAAAATTAATGTTTCACCTAAAAATCCAGCCGTAAGAGAGTCAGTTTTGGTAACAGTAGAAGTCAAAAATCAAGGTGGAGTAGCCGTTCCGAAAGGGCAAGTAATTCCTTTGGATATTAGATTTGAGGGTTTGGGTAGAAAAATTGACCTTGTTAGCCAGACGTTTCAAGATGGAATTGGCGTAGGTGAAACGATTATCATTACGAAAAATTCCAATGGACCTTGGACGGGAGATATGCGTTTCACTTCGGATGTTGCGGGTGAATATTCCCTTACAATTGATGTTGATAAAGCCAATACTATTTCGGAAGATGATGAAAAGAATAATCGTTTGGTTCAAAAGATTACCTTTGCCGCTCCGCAAAGCGTTAGCAATTTTGCTTTGGAAAAAGCCATTAAAAGTTATACCATTTCAGCGAATATTGACTCTGTAATTTCTCTATTGAAAACGTACCCAAAATTGGAAGAAACCTCTGCTTCTTCTTTATTGAAAGGTATTTCAGACGGTTGGAATTTCAGACGAAAAGTGACTGTGAAAGATGCTGATAAGGAATTTTTAGTAAACTTAAACAAAACTATTCCCTCTGATTCCAAAGAAAAATTAAAGCGTTTGTTGAGTGCTTGGCAAGTACAAACTGATGAAAAGACTGACCCTAATAAAATCGTAATTGTCATAAAATCAGTGAAGGAAGAAATGCGTTATGATAAAAAGGAATTCACCGTAACGGCAGGGAAAACGGTGGAAATAGTGTTTGAAAATCCCGATGCGATGCAGCATAATTTAGTAATTGGTAAACCTAAATCCTTAGAAATTATTGGAAAAGCCGCTAATAAAATGATTACGCAAAAAGATGCCGTTCAGAAAAACTACATTCCTAATATTCCCCAAATCATAGCTTCAACGCCTTTGGTGAATCCAGAATCAACGTATCGTTTAACTTTCACCGCTCCAGAAACCGTAGGAGATTACCCTTACGTATGCACCTTCCCTGGGCATTGGAGTATTATGAATGGCGTGATGAAGGTGGTGAAGTAGAGATTTTGAAATTTATAAATATTGATACTAAATCCAAAACTCCGTAGCTTAAAACTCCGGAGTTTTTTTGTTATTCCTTACCTTTGTAACATGACAGAAATTCCAGCATTTAAAAAGAATCTCCCCGTCCAAATCGCAGTGTTAGGTGGTGGTAGTTGGGCTACGGCAATTATTAAGATTTTGACGGAAAATAACGTTAAAATCAAATGGTGGTTACGCCGTAAGACTGACGTTGATTTTATCAAAAAATACAATCATAATCCGAGTTATCTCACGGATGCACCCCTCAATCCACGGAAAGTGAAGGCGTATTACAAAATGTACGATGCCCTCCAAGGCGTTGATTATGTGATACTTGCCGTGCCAGCCGCCTTTGTGCCTGATGCTTTGAAGAACCTG
>JANPGQ010000531.1:0-3397 GCA_031423975.1 Cytophagales bacterium
AGGACTTTTTTAAGCAAATTGAGGCTTTGAAATTGAATGAAAAAGGGGCAGGAGAACCTGGCAATATGTCTTATACCGTTCAGTTTTCGGAACGTAAAAAGTTTGCTCATAAAGTTCAATGGGGAGACAAAACAATGCCTTCAGACTCTGTGAAGACTTTTTATGATGGGTTTATGGAATTGGTGAAGTGATTTTTTACCAATAATATTAACTAAAAAAGTACAACATTAAAACAATCCCCAACCTAAAACTCCCTCCGCACAAGGGTTTCTTTCGCCATGAAAAAACAACTATTCCTTCTTGCCCTCATATTTTGTGGAGGGTCTTTATTGGCTCAGAATAAGTTCAAGACGGTGAAACGTTCTGCGGATTTAGTGATTGAAACTCCTTCAAAATCTGTCAGCGAAGTGCCTGATAACAACATTATTTCCAGACAAAAATACTTAGCAAGACCAACCGATAGTCAGACCTATTTAAGTCTACTTTCTAAAAAGTCAGGCTTAAAAATTACGACTGATGAAAACGGTATGCCTTCGATGATTGAAGGGATTCCTTCTAATCTCAAAAAGGTCAGTTTACGCAATGGCAGAATGAGTGCTGTTGCCGCCGCTGCCTATAATTATTTGGAAGCCGTGAAGCCTTATCTGAAATTATCCAATCCTGATTCGGAACTGAATATCACCAAAACCGAAACGGATGAAATAGAAACTACACATTTACGGATGCAACAAACCTACATGGGCGTGCCTGTGTACGGAGGTGAAATGGTTTTGCACCAAAAAAATAATGAAGATGTATCTTTATTGAATGGACATTTTTATCCCACGCCATCTTTGGAAGATGTAAAACCTTCATTATCAGAAGATAACATTGGTAAAATTGCGATTGTAGATGTTTCAAAGACCTCTATTGTAAAGCCCATGACGGCTACTGAAATGATGATCTTAAAATACGAAAAACCTAAAACGGAACTTATCATTTATCATCAAAACGAAAAAGCTGATGGAGAACGTTTGGCATATCATGTTACGGTTCGTCCGAATTTTTTGGAGCGTTGGATTTATGTAATTGATGCCAAGTCGGGTGAAATCTTGGATAAATACAATCATACTTGCACGCTTGATGGCACGGCAAAGGCTACGGCTGCCGACTTAAATGGCGTGAGTAGAAGCATTAACACTTATCAGTCTGGTAGTAGTTATAATTTGATTGATGCTACTAAATCAATGTTTAAGGGTGGCACTGTAAAAGCCGATGACCCACAAAGTGTAATCTGGACGATTGATGCCACTGGTTCAAAGGTGAATGAAGATTTAACGGTTAGACAGATTTCTTCAACCAACAATTCTTGGAGTAATGCCAACGGTGTTTCGGCACATTTTAATGCGGGTAAGGCTTATGACTATTATTTATCAACGCACGCCAGAACATCACTGAATGGTAAGGGTGGTACGATTGTTTCCATCATTAACATTACTGACGAAAACGGCAAGGGCTTCGATAATGCTTTTTGGAACGGTGAATATATGGGTTATGGTAGTGGCGGAACATACTTCAAACCTTTGGCGGGAGGGCTTGACGTAGCTGGGCATGAAATGACGCATGGCGTAGTAGAAAACTCAGCAAATTTGGAATATAAAAGTCAATCAGGAGCTATCAATGAGTCTTTAGCAGATTGTTTTGGGGCAATGGTTGAGCGTAAGTCAGGGGCAGATATGTGGCGTTTGGGCGAAGATGTGATGAAAGGAACAGCCTATCCTACGGGAGCTTTGCGTGATTTATCAAACCCTAATAATGGAGGAAGAAGCCTCAACGACAATGGCTATCAACCCGCTAATATTAACCAATATTACTCAGGTTCGGAAGATAATTATGGGGTTCATATCAACTCTGGAATTCCGAACAATGCCTATTATCGTTTTGCAACAGCAAGTGGAATGACTATTGCCAAGGCTGAAATTGTTTATTACCGTGCTTTGGCTTTTTATTTGACCCGTACTTCTAAATTTCTTGACCTTCGCCGTGCCGTCATTCAGTCGGCTACAGACTTGAAATCCAAGGGTTTAACCGATGCAGATATTGCTTCGGCAAAAGCGGCTTTTGATGCCGTAGGGATTACAGACGGCAACGCACCAACCCCTACGCCAACCCCCACTCCTACTCCTCCTGCCCCAACACCCAAGACAGATATTCCTGCCAATACAGGTACTCAGGGATTGTTGAGCTATGATGCAGTGGCAAAAATTCTCTATAAATCAAGTACAAAAGGGGAGGTTGACCAAAATAGTTTTATTGTTTTGGCTAATAATGTTGTCATTGAAAACAAACCAACTGTGCCAGATGATGGAACGTATGCTTATTTTGTAGCAGGGGATAAATTTATCAAACGGGTTAATTTATCAGGAACGCCTAAGGTAGAAAATGTTTCGGCAAAAGGTGAATGGCGGAATGTTTCAGTATCAAAAGATGGTAAGAAATTGGCTGCTTTGAGAGCTTTGGGCACTAACGCCGCCACAACCGATAAACAAATAGTTATTTTTGATTTAGTAGGGAATCAGAGCAAGATTTACACGCTTTACAACCCTACCTACACACAAGGCGTGAACACGGGACAAGTGCAAAATGCCGATGCGATTGAATGGGATCATACCAGTGAAAACTTGGTCTATGATGCCTTTAACACGATTAAGAGTGCCACAGGAACGGAATCTGACTATTGGGATGTTGGCTTTATTAATGTTTGGAATGGCTCTAAAAATGCTTTCGGGACGGGTACAATTGATAAACTCTTTACAAGTTTGGATGAGGGGGAAAACATCGGGAATCCTTCATTTTCAAAGACTTCATCCAACATCATAGCGTTCGATTATTTCTTGAGTGCCGATGATGCCAACTATGTGATTGGCGTAAATACTGATAGAACTTCAAACGGGCTTGATTTTATTTATGAAAACAATACGTTGGGTTATCCCGAATATTCAACAAATGATGCCTTGGTATTGTATAATTATGATGAGTATGACAAAGATTTGAAAAAAAATGCGTTAAGTACCTATCAAATCACAATGGATAATAGCAAAATCAAAAGCGTAGCAAATTCACAAAAATATTTGATTGGACGTTCTGCTTACGCTGTTTGGTACGCTGTGGGAACTCGTACTTTGCCAACTAAGCAAAACCAAACGATTTCATTAACCAAAATTCCTGATAAAACCGTTGGCGACCCTGCTTTTGACGTAACAGTATCAGCAAGTTCAAACTTGGCAGTTGGCATAGGAATCACTTCTGGACCTGCTACTATTTCGGGCAAACGCATTACGCTCTCGGGTACGGCTGGGCGAGTACGTGTAAATGCTTTTCAAGATGGAAATAGTAGTTTTTACGCCATCGCCAAAGC
>JANPGQ010000532.1:0-8543 GCA_031423975.1 Cytophagales bacterium
TAAATCTTCAAGTTTAACAAATATTTTTAGTGATTCACTAAAAATATACGATGATAATGGAAAATTAAGAAAGTTTTATATAGTCTCAGTAGTAGGTCGTCCAGATTTAAGTACGGTTTTGACTACCATGATTGGAGTACGAAATCCACTAAAATCTGTTTCCGACCCTGACGACCAACCCAAAACTTTTTGTATTTGGGTGAATGAACTTCGGGCATCTGGTTTTGAGCAAACTTCGGGCGAGGCCGCTATTGGTAAATTGAGCCTTAAATTGGCAGATTTTGCTAATATTACGATGAACGGGTCCTTTAAAAATTACGGTTTTGGTGGTGTACAATCTAAAATATCCGAACGTGCCAGAGAAACTTCTTTGGAATATGGCATTGCGGCAAATATCAACGTAGATAAATTATTACCTGAAAAATGGGGCTTGAAAATTCCTGTGTACGTTACTTACGACCGCAAAAATATCAAACCAAGATTCAATCCACTCGACCCTGACGTACCCGTGGATAGTTCGTTAGCCAATCTTCCCGAAGCAGACCGTGAAAAATACAGACAAAGTACCGAAGACAATACGGAAAGAAAAGGAATAAATTTAACCAATGTACGGAAAATAAAAACAGGTCAGAATACCAAATCTCACGCTTGGGATGTAGAAAACCTCACTTTTACGTATGCTTATTCTGAATTAGTAAGAACCAATACCTTAATTGACGAATACCGACAAACGCAATATAAAGGAGGACTGACGTATTCATTTGTAGGGAATCCAAAATCTATCGAGCCTTTCAAATCCATTAAATCTAATCATCCGCTATTGAAATGGGTGAAAGAATTTAATTTTACGCCTTTGCCAAATTCGGTAACGTTACGGGCGGATATGGATAGAAGTTTTATCAAAACGCAATTGAGAAATGCCGATATTCAACCAGGTACTGCCTCAGTAGGAACGCCAACGCTTACTACAAAGAACGTTGATCCCATGTATGAAAAATACTGGTTGTTCAACCGTGCTTATAACTTAAATTGGAATTTGACAAAAAGTGTAGTGTTAGGTTATAATTCAGTTGCCAATGCCATCATTGATGAACCTTATGGGGGACTGGAAAGTCAAAGTGAAAGAGATTCAGTTTTAAGGAATCTTCGCCGTTTTGGGCGTACCAAAGGCTTTGACCAACAAGTTAATGCCGTTTGGCGTTTGCCATTGAATAAATCGCCGTTAACCGACTGGATGACAGCCGATTATAGCCATAAATTTGGTTATACTTATCTTGCCAATTCTTACGAAATCAAGGATGATGAAGGCTTATTATTTGGGAATATGATTAGAAATACTCGTAATAGAGGTATCAATGGCAAAATAGATTTTGTGGCACTTTACAACCGTATTAGAGCTTTACGATTAGCAAATCAACCGAGAGTTGAGCGTAAAAACGTAGCCCGAAATCCTGGGGATGATGAAGATATTATCAAACCTCAGCCCAATTTGGTAAGAAGTATTACTCGACTTTTGATGACTTTGAGAGGGATTCAAGTAAACTATAATATTGACGAATCTACTACATTGCCAGGCTTTTTGCCATCGCCAGGTTTGTTAGGAAATGATAATCAAATTTCTGCCCCAGGTTTTGGATTTATTACGGGAAGTCAGGATGCTGATATTCGTTTCAAGGCTTCTGAGAATGGTTGGCTAACCAAAAGTAAGATTCAAAACGTATTATTTTTACAAACTCGAACTCAAAATTTAAGATATACCACTGCCTTAGAGCCTTTTAGAGATTTCAAAATTCAGGTGGAAGGACGTTGGAGTAGAACGGATAATTATTCTGAAAACTATCGCCCAACCGAAACATCGAATGGTGCTTTCGTGAGCCAAAACCCTTTACATTCTGGCAATTATAGTATGTCATTTTTGTCCTTTCTGACGGCTTTTGACAGTAATTCACCCGACGAAAATTCTGTAATTTTTAATCGTTTCAAAAATTATCGTAATATTATTTTTAATCGTTTGAATGCTCAAAAAACGAGTGAAAACCTTACGGGGGAGAGTCGCCCAAGTTCGCAAGATGCACTAACGGCTGTTGGGGGTACATTGCCTGGACGGTACAATATAAATTCACAAGATGTACTAATTCCTGCCTTTTTTGCAGCGTACAGTGGAGCATCGCCCGAGAAGGTTAGTTTCTCTCCTTTCCTCAATATTCCAATGCCCAACTGGCGAATTGATTATAACGGTTTGGCAAATGTAGGTTGGTTCAAACGAAAATTTAGCAGCATTTCTATTCAACACGCCTATACTTCTACGTATAGCGTAGGCGAATTCAAATCAGAATTAGGATATGGTTATTATGACCCTAAAAATCCGAATTCTAATGTTGATTTAACACTAAATAATTCTAATTATAATTTAGGAACTCGAACTAAAGGAACGATTTATATGCAAGACGATAGAGCTTATGTGAATCAGCAGGGAGACCAATATTTTGCTCCAATTTATTCGTTGACTGTGATGTCTTTCCAAGAGAAATTTTCTCCTTTAATTGGGATTAATGCCACCACAAAAAGCAAAATATCATTGAATTTAGCGTACAGTCAGGATAGAAATGTAGCTCTGAATTTAGGAAGTTTGATGGTAACGGACGTAAGCAACAAGGATTTTAATGTTACGATGGGCGTTACCCGTGCCAATATGTTGATACCTTTCAAAGTTGGCGGGAAAAAGGTGAGATTGCCCAATGATTTTGTTTTTAAAGTAACGTTGGGTATTAGGGATTCACGTTATGTTAATCGGTTTTTGGATGCTCAAACCAATGTAACCCAAGGAGCTACCCAGTTTCAGTTTAATCCAACGGCAAGTTATGATGTGGGGAAAGATAAAAAATTGAAAGTGATGGTATATTATGCAAGGAATTTCACAAACCCATTTGTATCAAGTCAATTTTATCAATCTACTGACCGTGCGGGAATACAAGTAGTATTTAAGTTGGGGGAATAAATTTTTTCGCTTAAATTGCAGCATAATTATTCACCAAACTAATAAATTCCCAAAACTTAACATTAAAGCGATAATACAATGAATTTTCCCGCAGAATTAAAATACACAAAAGAACACGAATGGATTAAATTGGAGGGCGATATTGCTACGGTTGGTATCACAGATTTTGCTCAAGGCGAGTTAGGTGATATTGTTTACGTAGAAATTGAGACGGTAGGACAAACCCTTGCACAAGACGAAATTTTTGGTTCGGTAGAAGCCGTGAAAACAGTTTCAGACTTATTTTTACCCATTGCAGGTGAAGTTTTGGAAGTAAATCCTGCCTTGAACGATACGCCTGAATTGGTAAATACTGATCCTTTTGGGGAAGGTTGGATGATAAAAATGAAAGTAGCCAACATTGCAGATGTAGAATCATTGATGGACGTTGATACTTATAAAGCCCACACGGCTCATTAATCTTTGAAAAATTATTGTAAAGCCCTGTCAATCAGGGCTTTTTTTTGAGTAAAAATGAGAGCTAATGCAGGCAGGGTTCTGAATCCTGCCGGCGTTTAGTTCAATTCTTATATACAAGTATTACGTCTTAAGTGCCTGTATAAAATTAGTTTGAACGTTTTTTTTTTAGAAAAATAAATGAGAAGGAAACGATTCGTTTAAACTAATTAAATTCAGGTACTTATTATCTCAAATAAATTAAAATAGATTGATGGAAGTAGATTTTGACTTAGGAAAGGGCTTTTGCCTAAAACCTAACCCCCAAAACCTAACCCCTAAGAAAATGACAATCCTTATCCGTTCCGCTAAAATAATCAGTAAAGGTTCTGACTTGAACGGTCAGACGAAAGATATTTTTATCGAAAAAGGCATCATCAAACAAATTGGTGATATAGTCGATACTGATGCCGATGAAATTATTGAAGGCGAAAATCTTTGTGTATCCGTAGGTTGGTTTGATATGCGTGTACACGCCAAAGAACCTGGACATGAATACAAAGAAAGCCTTGAATCCATGGAAGAAACTGCCTTAGCGGGTGGTTTTACCGAAATTGCTTTATTGCCCAATACTCAGCCAGTTGTGCAGACCCGTGAGAGTGTAAATTACTTAAAAAGATCTGGACAGAGTGTGAAATTTCACCCAATGGCAGCCCTCACCAAAAACTGTGAAGGTAAAGATTTTACCGAAATGATTGACCTCCATGAAGCAGGTGCAGTTGCATTCACCGATGGTGAACATCCGATTCAAAATCCTGATATTTTCTTGAAGAGTTTGCAGTATCTTACTCAGTTTAATGGATTGTTGATTAATCATCCCGAAGATACCCATTTGACCCACTTCGGACAAATGCACGATGGTTCAGTAAGTACGTATTTAGGCATGAAAGGAATGCCCCAAATGGCGGAGGAAATTATGATAATGCGAGACATGAAACTCTTGGAATATGTGATGAAAACGCCTTTTAGTCAGGAACTTACCGATAAAAGCCTGTTGCATTTCTCTTGTATTTCTTCGGTTCAATCGGTCAATTTAGTGAGAATGGGAAAAGAAATGGGCTTGCCAATTACTTGCGATGTAGCTGCTCATCAACTTTGTTTTACAGAAAATGATTTAACTGATTTCGATTCAAATTTTAAAGTAAACCCACCTTTTCGTACTCAGGATGATGTAGAAGCTCTTTGGGAAGGTTTGGGAGACGGCACCATTGACGTAATTGTATCTGACCACAATCCACAAGATGAAGAATCAAAGAAATTAGAATTTGACATGGCAGAATTTGGGGTGATTGGTTTAGAAACCGTTTTTCCCGTCATTAATACCTACAATAAAGAAATGCCTTTGGAAGATTTAATTGAAAAAATCACAACTAATCCAAGAGATATTTTGAGATTACAAAATCCGATGATTGAAGAAGGTCAAAAAGCAAATTTGACCGTTTTTTCTTCCAGTGAAGCATGGATTTATGCCGAAAAAAATATCGTTTCAAAATCAAAAAATTCTCCTTTTATTGGAGCGAATTTTATTGGTAAAGTCATTAAAGTTATTGTTTAGAACGTAGCACGGGAATCTTTCGGACGACGCTCGTTCCCGTGAATCTTCATCCAATTCACGGGAAAGATTCGTACTGCGTAAGTCCCGTGCTACATATTTAACCCCTAATTCATGTTCAATAAATCATTTCTTAAAAACATTTTCCTTTACGGTATTCTATCTGGATTTCTAACTTTAACATATTGTTTGGTTATAAAACTGTCTGGACAAATACCTTTGGATGGCAAAAAAGCCCCCAGCATCATTCTGAGCGTGATTTGTATGGCATTGTCAGTAAAAGCCTATCGTAAATATAACCCCGATGAAACCCTACATTTTTGGGAAGGATTCGTTGTAGCTAATCTCACTAACCTTGTGGGAGCTTGTGTAAGTGCCTTGGGATTGTACGTATGGTTGAGTAGCGATGGCAATACTATTTTAGCGGATTATATTGCTCAAACCATCTCAATGTTGCAAATCCCCGCTGTAAAAATTGGCTACATAAAGGATATGGGTGTTGAATCTTTTAATAGTATTATTGCAGGGTTTAAAATATTATCTCCCAAAAACATTGCTACGGATGAAATTATTGGTTTGAAAGGAAAAATACCTTTGGGAATATTAATTTCAGTCATGATTGCTCTGTATTTTAGAAGGCAATATATTTAATATTCTAAAATATGTAACGATTATCTCTAACATGATACTAACATTACAAATTTATAATCTATCAACAGAAAAAACATTTTTACCTTAATTATTAAATCAAAACAACATGGAAAATCAAACTACTACTACTCGTACCGCTTTGAAATGGGGTGTAATTATTGGCATTATCAGTATTTTGTACAGTACCGCTATTATGGTTTCTGGGCAAATTGGCAATCAGGCATTAAGCTATCCAATTTACCTAATTATTGGTGTTGGGATTTATTTAGCCATGAATGATTTCAAAAAGGAAAACCAAGGTTTTATGTCTTATGGGCAAGGGCTTGGGCTTGGAACATTGATGTCTGCCATCAGTGGCTTGATTTCCAGTTTTTTTTCAATGGCTTACATGAAATTTATTGACCCAACCATCACTGACCAAATTATGAAAAAGGCAATGGAGGATATGGAAAAGAAGGGAATTCCAGATGACCAAATAGACAAAGCTATGGAAATATCTAAAATGTTTATGAATCCAGGAGCTATGTTTGTAATGGGCTTGTTAGGCTCAATTTTGATAGGTTTTATTCTTTCATTAATCATTGCCGCCATCGTTAAAAAAGACAAATCAGTGTTTGAATAGTAGCCAATCTCATAAACTAAAAAAATGTTTCAAATCTTCAAAAAAGAACTTAATTCATTTCTCAATTCCTTGATTGGCTATATCGTCATCGGAGTATTCTTGACGGCTACGGGCTTGTTTACGTGGTTTTTCAAAGATAATATTCTTGATTTTGGTTATGCCGATATGAATTTATTCTTTCAGATTGCTCCCTTTATCTTTCTTTTTCTGATACCCGCTATCACGATGAGGGCATTTTCAGAGGAAATAAAGTCGGGAACAATTGAATTACTTTTCACGAAGCCGCTTTCAAAATGGCAAATCGTTTTAGGGAAATACTTGGCGAGTTGTTTCTTGATCTTGTTGTCATTATTGCCAACGCTGTTGTACTATTATTCAGTGTATCAAATTGGTAACCCACAAGGAAATGTTGATTCGGCGGCAGTTTTTAGTTCTTATTTGGGATTGTTTCTGTTGGGTTGTGTCTTTGCGGCTATTGGTGTATTAACATCCTCATTTACAGATAGCCAAGTAACAGCGTTTGTATTTTCTTTCGTATTATGTTTGATACTATTTTACGGAATAGGGCAATTGGCTCAATTGAGTTTCTTAGGAAGTTTTGGCTATGTTTTCAATCAATTAGGACTTGATTATCAATACAATGCACTGAGTAAAGGCTTGATAGATTCGAGAAATTTAATTTACTTTTTTTCTGTAATTTTTCTATCATTATGGATAACTAAACTCAGATTGGCAACTTTACGTTGATTTTTGACATAAAAATCAAAAACAACCTTCATTACAAAAGCAGAAAGCCCAAATCATTCAATTGATTTGGGCTTTCTGCTTTTGTAATAAAAAGCTCTTATAAATATCAATTATAAATTGTTTTGAGAAAAAATATAAAATTGAAATAAATATATTTTATATTTAAAAAATTATATTAAATTTGTTGTGCAAACGATTGCGTAAATTAGTTTTTATAAACAATAATGAGCTTAAAAATAACAATTTCAGATATTGCCAAAGAGCTAAATACCACGCCAGCAACAGTATCTCGGGCATTGCGTAATCATAAGTCAATTAGTGAAAAAACTAAAAAGAGTGTACATGAAACAGCCATTCGCCTTAATTACAAAAGAAATAATATTGCATCCTCTCTTCGTAAAGGTAGTAGTGGGTTGATTGGCGTTATTATTCCAAGTGCTGAGATTAATTTTTTTGGCTCTGTGGTTCATGGTATTGAAAGTATTGCCAATGAAAGTGGATATAATATTCTGATATACCAGTCCAATGAAAACTATGAATCTGAAATAAAAGGAATTGATACATTTTTATCAGCCAGAGTAGATGGCATCTTAGTTTCGATTGCTAAAAACACAACTGATTTTTCGCATTTTATTGCTGCTCAAAAAGCAAAAGTTCCTATTGTTTTTTTTGATAGGTCAAATGATGAAATTGGTATTCATTCCGTAGTTATTGACGACTATGAAGGAGCCTATATGGCAACTGAACATTTAATTCAGCAAGGCTATCAAAGGATAGCACATATTTCTGGACCAAGACATTTAAAGATATTCAATGACCGACTAAGGGGATATTTAGATGCTTTGACAGCCAATAATATTGAAATAGACGAGTCTTTAATTTATAATGGAAATGTATCAATTGATGCTGGAAAGGAAGGGATTAATTATTTTTTATCAATGGAGAATCCGCCTGATGCTGTTTTTGCGGTAGAGGATTTTACTGCTTTGGGAGCAATTAAAGCACTTAAAGAAAAAAAGATAAATGTTCCCGAAGATTTTGGCGTAATAGGGTTTGCCAATGAGACATTTGGAGAACATATCACACCAACTTTATCAACAATAGACCAGCAGACTGTTCAAATGGGGAAATTGGCTTTTACTCAATTAGAAAATATCATTAATAATATCCCCGAAATGCTTATTGAACAAAGACTGGTATTGGAACCAGTAGCCATTTTTAGAGAATCTTCGCAAAGAAAAGCTCCATAATTTTTTTAAGAAATATTTACGTAAACGATTGCATAGATTTTAAAGACTATAATTATTTTGTTCGCTTGTTCACGGTCAGACTTGAATACTCTGATACTTTGGTAATCTTAAAATTTATCCATTTCCAATCAATCAAAAAAAAACTATGATGACAATCTTAACTCAAAGAGTTCCTATCTTCAAAACAAAATTCCTGCTTATGGTATTGATGGTCTTTGCGACCTTCAC
>JANPGQ010000533.1:0-18218 GCA_031423975.1 Cytophagales bacterium
AAGGTTTTTGAGTCGAAATCTTATATGGTTTAGCCAATTTTAAACACAAAAAAAGACCTACATTTTGCAGGTCTTTTTTGTTTGTATTTTTCGGATATAATAGTAAAACGTTTTGCAGAGGAAAAAGTTTTACACTTGAAAAATAGTGAGATAGTTTTTCGTTTTAATTTTTAATAAAACTAACCTATATGCTTACAAACTCATTAATGCCTCTTGTTTCAATAATTCTTTATTGATTGGCACAACGCCCACCGACTCGCAAACTAAGCCACCGCCCAGGTTAGAAAGTCCCGCAATTAACGCTGGTGAAAGCCCCAAGGCAACGCAACAAGCAGCAATTGAAATGACGGTATCTCCTGCCCCTGAAACATCAGCAATAGTACGTATATGTGCAGGAATAGCACTTTTTGAATCTTTAAAATCAATATAAACCCCTCTTTCTGAAAGCGTTACAAACACTCCTTCAATGTCCAAAGTCTTTCTCAACATCGAAACGGCATCGGATAATTCAGTTGAGTTTTTTACATCAAAATTAATCGCCAAGCCTTCTTTCAATTCTTTCAAATTTGGCTTAAAGAGTGTGGCTTTTTCGTAATAAAGAAAATTACGTTTTTTAGGATCCACAACGGTAGGAATGTTCCGATGATTGGCAAAAGAAATTACATCATGAATTAACTCTTTCGACAAAACGCCTTTGTCATAATCTTCAAAAATAATGACGTTGGCATCGCTTGCTAATTCTTTTATTTTATCACTAAGTATCTGACGTTCAGACTCATTAATTAATTTATCCGTTTCGGTATCAACCCGTACAATCTGTTGAGAACCTGCAATAATTCGCTCTTTCACCGTTGTGATTCTGGTTTCAGATTGAATAACGCCTTCGGTAGAAAGATTATGTTCTTTCAAAATACTGAGCAATGAATCCCCGTAAGTATCAGTACCCACCACCGAACAGATAATGGGTTCAGCACCAAGGGCTTGTACGTTCATTACCACATTGCCCGCACCGCCCAAACGTACCTCACGGTTACGCACATTCAGCACTGGCACAGGGGCTTCGGGCGAAATTCTTTCTACTTTGCCCCACGTGTAGGCATCCAGCATTACATCGCCGACGATGAGGACTTTTAAGGAATTGAAATTATCAAATATCTCTGGAATTGTCATGAATGAGTGTATTTGTGATAGTTTAGATTTAGGACAAAGGTACAGAAAAAGCCTGAATTGCTTACAGGCAATGGTTTACGCTACCAATTCAATAATCGCTTCCTTTCCCCTAAAACTAAACATTTCACCAACGCCTTTGTGCATCAATAATGTGCCAATTGGCGATTGTGGTGAGATAATCATTATTTTCTCACCCTCAATTTCTGATTGCCCAATGCTGACAGCGAGAAAAAAATCTCCCATCGTAGTCTTCATAAATGCTCCTAATGCTCCTTTTTTATAGGTGATTGTATCGTCTAAACGTTCCAGGGTTTGGCGTTCTTGGAGTGCTTGCTGATACATACGAGCGTGCATTTCACGGTCGAGATGCCCCATAGCACGGGTGGTTTCATATTTATCTCCCGCCGAAGACTTAGAATCTCCATTGGCAGATTCTTGGGCAGCTTGCATTGCTGAAAGTGAATTTTGTATGCGTTGGTCGAGGTAATTTTTGACGTACTCTATTAGTTTTTCCTTCATAATTTAGATAGCTATTGAGTCATACACCACCACTTTCGACCATAGATTTTTATTGTCGTCAATAAATTTTTTGTGGAGTGGATGTACCAAATACTTCTCCTCTTCGGCTTTGGAATTGAAGACTAACATCACTGAGAATGAGTAACTTGCATCGGTTACAGATTTATCAAAATCATTGATAGAAGGCGAGCCAATATGTGCCGTTTTGATGTATTCTATTTTGCCCAAACCTTTCAAGGCGGCTAATAATTGGTCATGGTCTTTCTGGTTTTTGGCATCTTTCAACCAAAAGAAAACGTGGTGAACAAAGGGAGTTTCGCCTTTGTGCGTTGCGGCTTCTGCCTGTGTCTCTGTTATCGTGTTCATGAGTGTACCTGCAGCAATAGCAGCGGTTGATTTTTCTAAAAATTGTCTTCTGGATGAATTTTGCATGGTTTTTGAGTTTTTGTTTTTGTTCAAAACTTCCCGAAAGTTAAAAGAACTTTCGGGAAGTTCGTATAAAGCGTTAAAAATGAAATGATAATTCTTTATCCAACGAAATAAACCTTTATTTTTGGAATAGTTTTTGAATCATTTTCCTTATCACTCATAAAAATCAACCTGTTATGTCTAAAAAAAATAAGACTAATCAAACGGCTAATATTTCTAATATTCCCAAGAAAGAAGTTTCTGTAAATCAACCTGTTAGTTCTTCAAAAGACAATACAAAACTTTGGTTTTGGATATGCGTGGCTGTTTTATCGGTTTCGGTTATATTGGCATTTTCGGGTGGTTTTGATAATAAATTTGTTGATTGGGACGATAACGCCTACGTTACTGAAAATAAAATGGTGCTGAAACCCAACGGCAATTGGGGTAAGGCTTGGAATACGCACATTGCCGCCAATTATCACCCCCTCACCATGCTTTCGTTGATGATAAATTCGGATTTATTTGGCACAGAATCCGCACGTTCTTTTATCATTACCAATACTTTAATCCACTTATTAAATGTCCTTTTGGTCTTTTGGTTTGTACTTTTATTACTCAAAAAGAAAGATGAAATCGAACTACCTTCAACTGGAAAACCCCTCTTCATTGCCTTTTTTACGGCTCTAATTTTTGCAATTCACCCTTTGAAAGTTGAATCGGTTATTTGGGTTTCGGAACGAAAAGATGTGCTTTATGGCTTCTTTTTTCTCTTGGGCTGTATCAGTTATTTGAAATATTTAGGGGCTGATTTAAAATATAAGTATCTGACATACAGTTTTTTATTCTTTATTTTATCTTGCCTCTCCAAAGGGCAAGCGGTGGTTTTGCCTATCGTTTTTATTCTGTTAGATTATTGGTACGACCGTAAGTTTGATAAAGTAGCAATCATCGAAAAAATACCTTTCTTGATGATTTCCTTATTGTTTGGAATCATTGCCTCAAATATTCAAAGTGGCGGAGATTTCTACGGATTAATCAATGGCAAATTTGAACTTACCGCCATCAGTGCCATCAACACCAAACATGATTTATGGAGTGGAATAAAATATGCCTGTTACGGTTTTTCTCAATATTGGATTAACTTTTTGTTCCCCCATAATCTCTCATCATTCTATCCAGTCGGACTGAATGGCGAAACGGGAGCTCCCAATTATACCTTCGGAATTATCTTTACACTATTAGCTATTGCGGGAACAACTATTAGTTTCAAATGGTCGAAACCCGTCTTTTTTGGCATTGCTTTTTTCGTAATTTCCTTTGCCTTAGTCTCTCAATTATTGTTGGTGGGTGGTGCCATCAAAGCCGACCGTTATACGTATTTATCATATATCGGCTTGGGTTTTATGGTGTTTTATTTGCTTTCAAATTTTAGCAAAAATGGCATTTTTCAACGATATGTAGTGTTGGGGATTTCGGGAATATTTATGGTCTTTTTTCTCGTAAAAACCCGTAGTCAAGTAGATGTTTGGGAGAATTCCCGGACACTTATGACTCAGCGAGTAGATTTGTACCCCAAAGATGCCCGAGCCCATTTTGTGTTGGGGAAATATGCGGGAGAGAAAGAAGATAATTACGATTTATGTATCGAAGAATACCTAAAATGTATTGATAATGAGGACTCTACAAAAATTATTGAGGTCTATGGAAACGTTGCCACAGCGTATGCCAAGAAATTGGATTATCAAAACGCCATCAAATATTACGGAATTTCTATCATAAAAGAACCCAAAAATGGCTTGCATTATATGAATCGAGGGTTTCAGTACCTCAAAATTCAGCAACCCGAAAAGGCTCTACCAGATTTAGAAAAAGCCGTTAAATTACCGATGAAAAAAGAAGACCGAGCCTCAATTTTTGGCGGTTTGGGAACGGCACAATTGAACATGGGATTAGTGAAAGAATCTTACGCAAATTTCAATACCGCCATTGACAAAGAAGGCAGTAAAGATGCCATTCATTTTTTCAATCGGGGCGTGGCAAGGTTGAAACTTTTCAATGATAAAGCTGGTGCAATTGCCGATGTGAAAAAGAGTTTAGAAATTAATCCAAATTATACCGAAGCTAAGAATGGTTTGAAGGTTTTGGGGGTTGTAAATTGAATCCTCAAAACCCCAACCGAAAATTTGTCCCTTTTCCTTCCGAAGAGTTAACGGTGATTGTGCCTTTGTGAAGTGTCATAATTTGTTTAGAAAGGCTCAATCCAATACCCGAACCGTTGGCTTTGGAAGTGAAGAAAGGAACAAAAATTTTATCCATCAATTCGGCAGACATTCCCACGCCATTATCTCGCACTTCAATTACGGCTCGTTCTTCTTGATTGATAAAAGCTGAAAGCGTAACCGTTGGATTGGATTGTGATTTCACAGCATCTATTGCATTGATTATCAGGTTGATAAGC
Organism: Cytophagales bacterium; assembly: GCA_031423975.1. Classification (GTDB taxonomy): domain Bacteria; phylum Bacteroidota; class Bacteroidia; order Cytophagales; family Spirosomataceae; genus Arcicella. The sequence goes on from JANPGQ010000533.1 coordinate 4,559, forward strand.
ACTTGTTCAATCAAAACCATATCGCCTTCAATGGTCATATTAAAGTCTTTTATCACCACATCAAACTCAATTTGGTGGCTTTCCAATTGATTTTCCAAGAGGATTTCAACGCCTTCAAAGAGGTCTCTGACATAAAATTCCGAGAAAGAAGTCATCGAAACTTTGGCTAATTGGCGGTAAGTATCGGCAAATTTCAAAAGGTTTTCACTCCGCTTCCGAATCGTAGAAATCCCCAAAGTAATATCCGCTAAACGTTCAGAATCTAACGTTTTCTCTCCCAAATCTTGTCTCCCTTCCTCCTTCTCTCCCTTCCTCCCCCGCAGGGTCTTTTCCATCGTCTCCGCCAAAGAAGCAATTGGGGCAACGGAGTTCATAATTTCGTGAGTCATCACCCGCAAGAGCTTTTGGTACGCCTGTGCTTCGGTGTCTTCAATGGCTTCATTTACGTTCTGAAAAGCCACTAAACTGGTTTCAATTGCGTCATTCAGAAAGGTCGTTTTTGCCAATAAAACTTGCTTTTGGTTTATCTTTACCAATTGACTATCTCCATTTTCAAGACTCATAATTGCTTGATAGACAGCATTATCTCTTTTTTCGAGCGAAGAAATATTCCGTAAATAAGGAACATTCATCATCCGCTTAAAAGACTCATTTATCCAGCCCACTTCGCCCATTTGATTATAAGACAAAATGCCAGTATCAACTAATTCCAATATTTTTTGGAGGTACTGATATTGCTCTTCTCGTTCGGAAGATAGTTGCTTGAAAGTGGAATTAATTTGATTGAAAGCCCTTCGAAGTTGTCGGACGGAAACGGGGGCATTTTTCTCGGTAAATTGTAAAGAAAAGTCCCGATATTGAACCGCCTCAATGAATTGCGAGAGTTCTATATTGGTTTTATTGATGAACTGAACGAAGTTAAATATCTGAAAAACAAGCACAAAAACTGCAAAAACTAATAAAGAATATTTACCGCTAACAATGCAGTAAGCAGCAGCCGTGATGCTGGCAAGCAACAAGATAACTCGAATAGTAAGGCTGATTTCGTAGCGTGTTTTCATTAATCATTGCTTATAGAACACGGATTTTACGGATTAGACACAGATAATTTTATCCGTGTCCAATCCGTAAAATCCGTGTTCCAATTACTCCTAAATATCATATTTTCCTAACCTTCGATACAATGCCGTCCGAGTCAAACCTAACTCACGAGCGGCTTTGGTGATGTTGCCATCATGGCGTTCTATGGCTTTCAGAATGGTTGATTTTTCGAGTTCGTCAATGCGTAAGGTTGAGCTTTCGGAAGAGACTATTATGGGGCTTTCTAAAGAGGAGTTCAAGTCCAAATCTCTTGAGGTAAGTTCCTGATTGTCAGACATTATCACGGCTCTTTCCAAACTATGTTGCAACTCTCTGATATTCCCTGGGAAAGCATGTTTTCTTAGTTTTTCCTTCGCTTTTTCATCAATTCCGAACAAGGTTTTACGGTATTTTTCGGCATAAATTTTCATGAAATATTCCCCCAAAACTACCACATCATCACCTCTCATACGCAAGGGCGGCAGGGTGATTTCAATGGTATTTAGTCGATAAATCAAGTCCTTGCGGTATTGATTTTGCGAAGCCATTTCCTTGATAGCGGCATTAGTTGCCGAGATTAAACGAATGTCAATCGAAATAGGAGCATTAGTACCTAAACGAATTACCTCACGGTTTTGTAAGACGGTCAGTAATTTGGCTTGTTGAGGCAATGAAATATTACCGATTTCGTCTAAAAAAAGCGTTCCACCATTGGCTGCTTCAAAACGTCCTGCACGGTCTTCACGGGCATCAGTGAAAGCCCCTTTTTTATGTCCGAAAAGCTCAGATTCAAAAAGGCTCTCGGTCAAAGAGCCTAAATCAGCGTGTATGAAGGGGTTTGTATTTCGTAATGACTTTTGATGAATCAGTTTTGCTACCTCACTTTTACCCGTTCCGTTTTCACCTAAAATCAAAATATTGGCATCAGTAGGAGCAATTTTTTCAATTTTATAAAGTACATCTTGCATCGCTTCCGATTCGCCCAAAAGTTGTAAACCTTGTGATTTTGAAACAGAATTTTTAGAGGTTTTTGCCTTCCCATCGTTCACTTTTTCGAGCGTATCTTCCAAGGTAACTAATAATTTTTCGTTTCGCCAAGGCTTCAACACAAAGTCATTTGCCCCTTCCTTCACCGACCGCACCGCCAAGTCAATATCGCCATACGCCGTAATCATAATCACGGCAACAGTTTTATTGAGTTCTCTGATTTTGCGAAGCCAAAAAATGCCCTCATTGCCTGTATTCAAAGAACTTTTGTAGTTCATATCCAACAAAATAAGGTCGAATTGATTTTGGGCTAAAAGCGATGGAATTTTCTCAGGATTTTTTTCAGTAATAATTTCTTTCACCTCGGGACGAAGAAGCATTTTCACTGCCACCAAAATATCTTGGTCGTCGTCGATAGCTAATATTTTGGCGTTTTTTAGGAGCATAAATTTTAATAGGGATTTAGTGAAGTGAATTTACTGGTTTATTTTCAAAGTTCTGTACTTGTTAAAGATGTAAATTTAACATAAAACGTTGCAGAAGGTATTTTTTAAAATTGTTCTATACTTTGAAGTAAGATAAATTTGTTGAAATGTAGCACGGGAATCTTTCCCGTGAAGCGAAGTCCAGTCTGTTCGTAGGCTTTACGGGAAAGATTCCCGTGCTACATAAACGTACAAATCAACAATCGTAAAACATTGGTCAATGATACCATTTTTGCTACCTTTGTTGATATAAATAACGGCAAAATGAACGAAAAATTTAATAATTTACCCGAAAAAAGACAATCACAATTAATGGCTTTCGACCGCCTACTCACCATTATGGACGAGCTTCGGGAACAATGTCCTTGGGATAAAAAGCAAACTATCAACAGTCTTCGTCACCTTACGATTGAGGAAACCTATGAACTTTCGGATGCCATCATGGAAGGTGATTTACAAGAAGTTAAGAAAGAGTTAGGCGATGTGATGTTACACTTGGTATTTTATTCAAAAATAGCCTCAGAAACTAATACTTTCGATATTTCTGACGTATTGAACGGCATTTGTGAGAAACTGATTCACCGCCATCCGCATATATATGGGGATGTGAAAGTGGAAAATGAAGAGCAAGTAAAACAAAATTGGGAAGCCATTAAACTCAAAGAAGGGGGGGGCAATAAAACCGTTTTGGGCGGTGTGCCAAAGTCCTTACCAGCATTAGTAAAAGCCATGCGAATCCAAGAAAAAGCCCGTGGAGCAGGGTTTGATTGGGAGGAAAAACATCAGGTTTGGGAGAAGGTAGAGGAAGAGATGAATGAATTTAAAGCAGAATTTAATGTTGTTGATAATCAAGCTATTAACCAAGAAAAAGCCGAAGGCGAATTTGGTGATTTACTGTTTTCATTGGTCAATTACGCCCGTTTTATTGACATCAATGTTGAAACTGCCTTAGAGCGAACCAACCGAAAATTTATTAGCCGTTTTCAATATTTGGAGGCAAAAGCCAAAGAAAACGGTAAGACTTTACAAGAAATGACTTTGGCAGAAATGGATGTGTATTGGGAGGAAGCGAAGAAAAAGTAGTGATGAGTTATGAGTGATAAGTTATGAACGATGAGTGAAAACTCTCAATCTACTACTTATCACTCATCACTTATATCTCATGACTACTTTAATATCTCCCTTGCAATCACCATTTTCTGGATTTCGGAAGTACCTTCATAAATCTGGGTAATTTTAGCATCACGCATCAATCTTTCTACGTGAAACTCCTTCACAAAACCATAGCCTCCGTGAACTTGTACGGCTTCTATGGTGGTATCCATTGCCACTTGCGAACAAAATAGCTTTGCCATTGCCGCAGATTTTACGTAATCACGGTGATTATCTTTATCCAAAGCCGCCTTGAAACACAACAAACGAGCCGCTTCAATACTGGTTGCCATATCTGAAAGTTTGAACTGAATTGCTTGATGTTCACAAATGGGTTTACCAAAAGACTTTCTTTCTTTGGAATATTTCACTGCCAATTCATAAGCTCCCGAAGCAATGCCCAAAGCCTGAGCCGCAATACCAATACGTCCACCATTTAGGGTACTCATAGCGAATTTAAACCCAAAACCATCTGCTCCGATACGGTTTTCTTTGGGAACTTTCACGTCTGTAAACATCAAAGAATGAGTATCTGAGCCACGTATGCCTAATTTTTGTTCTTTTTTGCCAATCTGAAAACCAGCCATTCCTTTCTCCACAATCAAGCAATTGATTCCTTTGTGTCCTAATTCTGGATGCGTTTGAGCCATCACCAAATATACCCCCGCACGTCCGCCATTGGTTATCCAATTTTTTGTACCGTTTAATAAATAATAGTCGCCCATATCCTCGGCAGTGGTTTGTTGCGAAGTAGCATCCGAACCCGCTTCTGGTTCTGACAAAGCAAATGCACCTACCATTTCGCCCGTTGCCAAAGGTAAAAGATATTTTTGTTTTTGTTCTTCCGAACCGTAAGCCTCTAAGCCATAACAAACCAATGAATTATTGACCGAAACAATCACCGAAGCCGAAGCATCAACTTTTGAAAGTTCCTCCATCGCCAGTACATACGAGACTGTATCCATGCCTCCACCTCCGTACTCAGGAGAAACCATCATACCCAAAAAGCCCAATTCGCCCATTTTACGGACTAATTCTTCGGGAAAATATTCTTTATCATCACGTTCAATTACGCCAGGTAATAATTCAGTTTGAGCAAAATCACGGGCAGCCTGTTGCACCGCTAAGTGTTCTTCGGTTAAATCAAGGTTCAATCCTTCTAAGGTCATTGTACTCATGGTTTTTAATGATTTTAAGTTTTTGAGAAATGGCTTCAAATATACAAAAAATAGTATGCTTGCATAACAATTTTAGGAATAATTTTGAAATTCAACTGTTTGTATGGCTTTTACATGAATGATTTGAACGTATAAAATGTTGTCAAATAAAATTTTTTCTGATAGAAAAGACAATTTTTTGTACTTTTGGATAGTTTTTATCTGACAACAGAGATTTAAACAATATTTTTATGTTCCCGACAGTAAGCCCCAAAAAGACCTCTGAACGTAAGCAGGAATTACACAAAGAGGCACAAGCCTATAAGAAAACGATTGACGGTCAAGTGGATGACCTCAAAACCGAAGCTGCTCGTATCGGTACAACCGCCTTGATTGTAGGTACGGCGTTGGCGGGTGTGTATGTACTTTTCAGTCTTTTAACTTCTGATTCAAAAGAAGATAAGAAGATTAAAAAGATTGAGAATACAAATTTGCCCGTAGTAATCAAGAAAGAAAAAAGTGGAGAATCATGGGTAATTTCATCCATTAAAGGTTACATTGCAACCTTTATATTGGCATTTGCCAAAGATAAACTTATGGAGGCAATTGCAATTTTAAAAGAAAATAATGTCCCAAAATCTACTAAATAACCATATAGGGAGGATAGAAAGCATAGATTTTGAGAAAATATGTAATTAAAAAACCTATGTTGCCTAACATTTCTATGCGGTTACAAAATGACCTTTACGAACGAAAAGCTCAAGGCAGAAAATCTTTTGCCGTTTTGATTGACCCTGATAAGGTAAATCTTGACAACTTTTCAATTTTATTAGACCTCTGCATCCAACACCATGCAGATTATATATTCGTGGGCGGTAGTTTGATTACAGATTACGTCATGAAAGAAGTAATCGCTGCCATAAAAATTCATACCGATATTCCCGTTATTTTATTCCCTGGCAATAGCTTACACATTGATAGTCAGGCGGATGCGATATTATTATTGTCATTGATTTCAGGAAGAAATCCTGATTTTTTGATTGGACAACACGTTATTTCAGCTCCTATTTTACGAAAAAGTGGTTTAGAAATCCTGCCAACGGGTTATATGTTGATTGATAGCGGACGACAAACAACGGTATCGTATATCTCCAATACCACGCCCATTCCACACGATAAACCTGGCATTGCGGCTTGTACGGCTATGGCAGGCGAAATGTTGGGCTTGAAACTCACGTATTTGGATGCAGGTTCGGGAGCATTGAATGCAGTTTCGCCCGAAATGATTGCTGCCGTGAGACAATCCGTAGAAACGCCTATTATTGTGGGTGGAGGGATTAATTCTATCCAAAAAGCAAAAAATGCCCTCTCGGCTGGTGCAGACGTAGTTGTGATTGGCAATGGCATTGAGCAGAATGTGGATTTATTGGCGGAGATTGCGGGTTTAGTAAAAAAGTTGAATTTGGAAACAATTTCTGTTTAAAATTTTGTTACCAATCAATGAGACGTGGAATTGACTACGTACTAAAACTTTAATCACCAATGGCAAAACGTAATTTCGGAGCAGAACTTTCTCCCGAAGATAAAAAAAAGGTAAGTAAAGAAGGGTTCAATAAAGCCCTCAGTATTTTCAGATTCACCCTTCCCTACAAAGGCACATTCGCCATAGGTTTCATTTTCCTGATACTTTCGCAGATAACCTCCATGAGTATTCCCTTGTTGATGGGACAAATGGTGGGGGCAATTGTTTCACCACAAAGTTCTGGAAATCAGGCAGCACCTGCCATGCCAAGTAGTGGTATTACGGAGAAATTGGCTCACATTTTCAATCCAAATTCAACGCAACTCACCCTCAATAATGTTACTTTTCTCTTTGTGATATTATTGACTCTTCAAGCGGCTTTTTCATTTTTTAGGGTTTATACTTTCACCAGGGTTTCTGAACAGTCGATGCGTGATTTACGGAAAACGCTTTATACCAAAATCATTACGCTTCCCATTCCTTTCTTCGAGAAAAACCGTGTTGGCGAGCTAATGAGCCGTATCACTACCGATATTACTCAACTCCAAGACGTACTTTCTATCACCTTAGCCGAGTTTTTTCGTCAGATTTTTACACTTGTGGGAGGGATAATTTTGATTTCCTTTCTGTCAAGTAAATTAACTCTGTTCATGCTGATGACCTTTCCATTTTTGGTGGTAGCAGCTATTATTTTTGGAAGATTTATTCGTAAAAATTCTAAAAAAGTACAGGACGAATTGGCTTCTACCAATATCATTGTAGAAGAAACCTTGCAGTCAATTAACGTGGTAAAGGCATTTACCAATGAAGATTTAGAAGTAAAAAGATACGGATTATCGGTTCAGAAAGTGGTTGATTATGCTTTGAAAGCGGCAACTTTCAGAGGTGGATTTATTTCATTTATCATCTTCGTATTGTTCGGCGGTGTGGTGGGTGTAGTTTGGTATGGTGGCAATCTGGTGCTTCAAGGCGAATTGGCTTTTAAAGATTTATTCACTTTCATTATTTATACGGGTTTTATTGGGGGTTCTGTGGGTGGTTTGGGAGATATGTACGCCCAAATTCAAAGAACAATTGGAGCTTCTGAACGGATTTTGGAGATTTTAGAGGAACAATCAGAGGTAAGTGTAGAGCCGAAAGTAGAAAGTATAAAGTCGGAGAATGACAAATCACACAACACTAATTTCCCTAAAATAAAATACCAAAACGTGGCTTTTTCTTATCCCTCACGTCCAGATATGCAAGTATTAAAGGATATTTCTTTTGAGGTAAAATCAGGTGAGAAGATTGCTTTGGTGGGTTACTCGGGGGCTGGCAAATCTACCATTGTGCAATTATTGATGCGTTATTATAAATTATCGGGCGGAAAGATTTTGGTAGATGGCAAAAATATCAACGATTATGATTTGACTGATTTGCGTAAAAAAATCGCCATAGTACCCCAAGAAGTCATGCTTTTTGGCGGAACAATCTATGAAAATATTGCTTACGGAAATCCACAAGCTGCTGAAAATGAAGTAATTGAAGCTGCCAAAAAAGCCAATGCTTTTGATTTTATCAATTCGTTTCCCGAAGGTTTCCAAACCATCGTGGGCGAGCGTGGTGTAAAGCTATCAGGCGGACAACGCCAGCGGGTAGCCATCGCAAGGGCAATTTTGAAAGACCCTGCCATTTTGATTTTGGATGAAGCCACCAGTGCCTTAGATTCTGAATCAGAGAAATTAGTACAAGATGCTTTGGATAGATTAATGCAAAACCGTACTACCATTATTATTGCCCACCGTTTGGCAACCATCAGAAATGTTGATACGATTTATGTATTGAAAGAAGGCGAAATTTCAGAAAGTGGCTCGCATGATAAATTACTCTTGATAGAAAATGGGATTTATAGCGGTTTGGTGAAATTGCAATATGAAAATGCAGAATTATCGGTACAGGGTGAACGGTAAAAGGTAAACGGATTTGAGCCGAGAATATGAGGATATGTATATTTAAAAGGATTTGAACATAAATTTTCCAATGAGGCTTTTGCGTTCACCATTTACCGTTTACCTTTTACCGATAATTCTGCGTTTTTTGTAAACAATTTTGACATGAACAAATTTTATATTAAATTCATACAAAAAAATAAACGTATAATTATATTTTAAATTAAAACCTCTTGTTTTGATTTGCCTAAGCCCATTCATAAAGTTATGTCAGACAGAATCAATCCAAAACCATTTATGATGAACAAATGTATTTTTTTAGACCGTGACGGCGTATTGAACGTGGATAGAGTAGATTATGTGTATCGTCTCGAAGATTTTATTATTCCTGAAGGAACTGTAGAAGCCCTTCAAAAATTAAAAGATGCGGGCTATTTATTAATTGTAATTACGAATCAATCGGGCATTGCCAAGGGAATTTATACTCGTGAAGATGTAATGAAGTGCCACAATTATTTTCAAGAGCAATGTGGAAATTTGTTGGATGATATTTATTTCAGTCCCCACCACGAAAAATTTACTACAGCTTCGCTCACCCGCAAGCCCGATTCGTTGATGATTGAAAAAGCGATGGCAAAATACAGAATTGACCCCATGAAGTCTTGGATGATTGGCGATGCTCATCGGGATATTAAGGCTGGACATAAAGCAGGCGTGAGAACAATTCATATTACGCATAAACCCAATGAATCTGAATCAGCCATTACAACAAATACGCTTTTAGAAGCATCTGATAGAGTTTTGGCTTAAAATCTAAGCACAAAAAAAGAGGAGATAATCATAAGATTGTCTCCTCTTTTTGTATTCTTCTCATCACCAAGCTACCGTAACAGCTCCTTCTTTTCGCAATAATCCTCTTTCTGGAAAATACTCTGGCACGTAGGTAATCACCCACGCAAAGGAATCTGGTTTCACGGGTATTCCCTTATATTTACCATCCCAGCGGTCTTCGGGAGTTTTGGCGGTAAATATTAGCTCGCCCCAACGATTATATATTTTCAAATTATATTCTTTGATATGTGCCGTGAAAACTTCAAAATTATTGTTCAGTGCATCACCGTTGGGCGTGAAAATATTAGGGACTAAAATACTGGGTTCGCACCTATCCACCACATTGGTTTGGGCAGGTGTTTTACAGCCAAAACTGTTGGTTACTTCCACCGAATATACACCAATGGTTGATACCATAATCTGCGGTGTGGTCTCGCCTGTGGGTTGCCATTTATAGGTTAATCCTGCACCCCCACCTGCGTTCAAGCGTACTGGAAGTTTATCCGGAACACATAAAGCAATTTCTGACCGCAACGTTACTAACGGAGCGGGCAAAAGCGTTACAACTACTGTATCTACGGTTCTACAAAGCCCTTTCGCAGCCGTCAAAATGTACCTTCCTGACTTCTCTGGCAAGATTTTAGGCGTATCATCACCCGTATTCCAACGATAAGTTATACCTACTGCATTGGTTACTCCAATCAAATCATTAACACTTCTACAAATGCTTCTATCCGCCCCCAAATCAATCACGGGAGCATCTTGCACGGTGATTTCTTTGGTATCGAACCCTGAACAACCATTCTGATTTACTTCATATCTTACTGAATAAATTCCAAACATTGGTACAGTGAAAACTCCTGTGGCACTCACGTTTGGTCCTTGCCAAATTCCTCCTGATGGACTACCCAATAATTGCGTTGGTTTTGGCGTAAAGCAAAGTTTACTGGGTGCGGTAATACTCACTTTTGGCGAAGGCTTAAAAGTTACAGAGACTTTCTCAGAACTTTTACATTTTCCATCGAAAGAAGTTACGGTAACTGTATATACTCCTGTTTTTGTAACATCGGTATTCAACGTCGTTGAACCTGTACTCCAAAGTATTGTTCCGCTGTTGTTATTGATGGCGGTAAGCGTTACTATTTGCCCTTCACATACGGGAGGTGGGGGAGTGCCAATTTTAACATCTGCTCTCGGAATTTTATTAAGAACTACATCATTGGAGATGAATTTACAACCATTGTTATCCGTAAATTCTGCATAATAAATCCCTGTAAATAAACCTTTTATCGCATATTTACCCGTAGAAACAAAAATGGAAGCCATTGCTCCTTGGGAGATAATAGCATCATTATTATCCCGCTGACGAAGTATAAAACTAATGGGTCTAAACTTACTGGTTGCCAAAACTTCAATATCGATTCCACCATCACTTATGCACGTAACGGGTAAAGGATTTACCTTAATTTGACCAACTGGAGTTGCCAAGGTATTTAGCACGGTTGTATATGTTACCTGACAAGTAAGCGGACTGTTGATGGTTGCCTTATATGAACCAGCAGTCAAACTCGTAATTGATGCCGTTGTTTGTCCTGTCAAAACTGCACCGTCTTTATACCACGCAAAAGTATAAGTACCTGGCGGAGTTAAAGTTAGCTGTATTGCTCCATCGTTAGCCTTACAAGCGGAAGGTGGTGTGGGCGAAGCTGAGAACGAAGGTTTGGGTCGTAATTTTACGTTCACCGTATCGGCTGTTTCGCAGAAAGTTGTGCCAATGGGCGTTCTTACTTTCACGATGTATTGCCCTGGCGTTGTAACGGATATCGAAGAAGTTGTTGCTCCCGTACTCCAAAGATATGTTGAGCCTGTTCCAGCCGCATTTGAAGCATCCAAAACGATTGTTTCTCCCGTACAAATCAGGGTGTCAGGTCCTAAACTGAGAGCTTTGGCTTGTGCTAAAACAACTTTAATAGTATCTAATCCTAAACATCCCCTTGCTTCTACCAATACCGCATAATTTCCTGATTGGTTGATAGTTAGCGTGCGTAAACTATCTTTTGGTAAGAATTTTTTATTCTGAAACCAAAAATAATTACTACTATTTAAGGTGTTTTTAGAGTCGAGCGTAGTGGTTTTGGCACAGAGGTTTAAATCTGGTCCTAAATCGGGTTTTGGCAAAGGTAAAATTTCAAAAGGCTGGGGCGGAAGCATGGTATCGGGCTTGCAACGATTTCCCATATTTACCACCACATAATACTTGCCTGGTTCGGTAAAAGTATAGGTTGTTTTTAGTCCATTATCGCTTTCGCCTCCTCGTATGGTGGCTATTGGCGAGCCTACTGGGTTGCCATCTTGTGGTATTTCCCCTTTATAAAAACGCCAATCGGTTTTAAGATTTTTGAGTTTATCACCGCATAAATGATTTGTTTGGAAATTGCTTGGTGAACCTAAACAAGTATCGGAAGCACTTATTCCTACACCTTCATTTTTCATGCTGGTGATGTTGTAGGTAGTGGGTAAGCCTAACTGACTGGTTTTTCCGTTTAGGTTAAATCCATTTCGTTCATAGTAAGCAGTATCAATTTTGCCCGTAGTTTTATTGTATTTTAAGGTATCATTTGGGGTTTTTATTAACCCCAAAAACTTGCTTCCTGCTACGGCAAGATAAATTCGTCCATCGGGTCCCAATTGTACAGAGCCGTAAATATCTTTTCGGGATGAATCTATCAAAATCTTCGATTTAGCAATTACGGTAGAATCCTTATCCGTCAAATCAAAACGGAGTAGGGACGAATACGATTTTGGGTCTTTCAAGGTATCTGCCTGCAAAGTGGCAAAAAGTGTTTTACTATCAGGCGAAAATTCTACGCCGTACAGTTTTGGCGGATTAGGTCCTAAGTCAATGGTTCGTTTATTGGTAATTGCCCCAGTAGAATCGGTAAAGTCATAAACTTCTACTAAATTTCTTGTTCCCCCAGGAATGGCAACGGCTAATTTTTTTCCGTCTTGTGATACTTTCAAATAACCTTCGCCTTTGGAAACACTATCTATTTTTGAACCAATAGCAACGACAGTCGAAATTGAAACGCCATTTTTAGTAACTCTACGCAAACGAATGGTATCGCTTCCGTAGTCGTGCGAAATCACCCAATAGGTAGAATCTTTTTTAACGAAATGAGCAATGATTTGTTCCGTTGAAGCCTCATCGTCCAAGATTACATTTTTTTCAATAACTTTACCCTGTCCTTTGTTTTGGCGAATATCTACTACACTGTAACTCAACTGTTTAGAGCCGTTAATATCGGTAGTAGTAAAAACGTAATACAGCGACTGGCAACCCTGACAACTGGGTTGAGGTACTATAACAGCGGATTGGGTTGAGACGGCACTACCCGCTAAAATATCGGGTTTTAGAGAAGCTAATTCTTTGCCGTTTTTATCATAAATCTTTCTTCCATCAGTATAAAAAAGGAGATTACCGTTGGCATTCGCAATAGATGAAACACCTTCTTTAGTATCAATTTTACCTTTATCATCTGCTGAGGCACTATTGCCCGAAAACTTAATTCCCGCATTGTTTCCAAAGTACCAATAATTTTCAGGGGGCTTGGGTGGAGGCGGTACACAGAGTGCTACATTGATTTTATTTTGAGCCGAACACCCTGTGGTAGTGTCAGTTACCTGTACGGAATAGCAACTTGTGGTATCAGCTCGCAAGGTTTGAGTGGTGTCTCCCTTCGGATACCAGATATATTTATATTTGGGGTCACCTCCACCTTTGTAGGGGTCGAGGGTCAGGAAATCACCCTTACAAATAGTAGTATCTTGTTGAGAAGGCGAATTGCCCAAGTAAAATGGTTTTGGTGTAATATTGATAGTAATTTTTTGCGTAGTAACAACGGGCAAACTATTGACTGTACGAGTAAGCGTAACGGTTTTCACCCCTGGCGATGTGTATAAATGAGCCGCCGTTTTGAGTTTTGAAGTATTCTTAGCACCCGTAGCAATATCACCAAAATCCCATTTCCAAGCGGTGGCTTTTGGAGTGGTGATGGTATCCTTGAAAATAGTTGCCGCAGTAGTATCAGCACATTCAGGAATACAAGTTTTGGAAACTTTGAATTGTGCAGAGGCAATATTTGACCCGCCAAATGCTAATACTAACATAAGGCAAATCAAAAAATATTGTTTTATGCTACTAATCCTTATCATTTTTTCGTTATCATTTCATCGGTGAAAGGTAAAGGGTGAACGATTTTTTGTTTTTCGGCTTAAAATTCTTTATTCGTAATTTATTGAAAAGACATCATTTTTCGGGAAAAGGTTGTTTCTTAAAACGTTTTCTGAGAAGTTAAATCATTGCAATCAGTTTTGGTTCTCAAAACCGTTAACCTTTCACCGTGAACCGCTCACCGAAAATAATCGGCATTAAATTTGCTTAATTTCTACGAAGATATACGTCAAAATGTCTTCAAATATTTAAAATAAACGTAATTTAAGGGTAAAAATTTTTCAAAA
>JANPGQ010000534.1:0-15282 GCA_031423975.1 Cytophagales bacterium
TGTTGGAAGAGGTTTTGTAGTTACGTATTAAATTTACACATTATGAAAAAATTATTAGTCTTAGGAGCTCATAGTGGCGATTTTGTTTGGCGTTCAGCGGGAACAATTGCCAAAAGTATAGAAGAAGGTGCTGAAACCTTAGTCGTTTGTATGTCTTATGGCGAACGGGGCGAATCGGGCGAATTGTGGAAAGAAGACCCAAAACGCAGTATTGAAAGTGTAAAAGCCATTCGCCATGAACAAGCTCAAAAAGCCGCCGATATTTTGGGAACACCCATCCAGTTTTTAGATTGGGGCGATTATCCGATGCTGATTTCTAACGAAAGAATAGAACAATTAACCCAAATAATTGGCGATTTTGAGCCAACCGTCATTCTTACGCATACCGCCAAAGACCCTTATAATCCTGACCATCCCTTAGCGTATCAGGCTACCGAAAGAGCAAGATTATTATCGTGCGGTGCAGGTGTACCGAGTGCATTTAAAAATATTGACCCGCCCATGTGGTATTCATTTGAACCGCATCAGCCCGAAATTTGCGAATTTTTACCCGATACATTCGTTGATATTTCAAGTGTTTTTGATAAAAAAATAGCAGCAATGGACTGCATGGGTGCTCAAAAATACTTGAAAGATTATTACGCTGAATTGGCATCTCGAAGAGCCAATCATGCCAGAAGGAATTCGGGCAAAAAAGAAGTGAAATACGCAGAGGTGTTTCAAAGCCATGTTCCAAGAGTAACAAATACAATTTTTTAAGCTATGGATTTAGTAAAAGCACTCTCAAAATTCAGTGCCGCAACCTTATGCGAAGCCCTTGGTAATAAAGGCAATTTACCTTCTGGAATCAAACCAATTGCCTCCGCTATGAAAGTTTGTGGACCTGCCTACACCGTACAAACTATGCCCCGTGATAATGTTTTATTGCACCGTGCCTATGCGTATGCCCAAGCAGGCGATGTGTTAATTGCCAATTGCTCAGGCTTTTATGAAGCTGGCTATTGGGGAGACTTAATGAGTTTGGGAGCTAAAACAAAAGGTATTAACGGTTTAGTAATAGACGCTTGCGTGCGTGATGCCAATGATATTGAAGCAATGGGGTTTCCCGTTTTTTCAAGAGGATTATGTATCAGAGGAACATCCAATCATGGCGATGGCACACTCAATGAACCCATTATTATTGGTGATATTTTGATAAACCCAGGAGATATTATTGTGGGCGACCGTGAAGGAGTAGTAGTTGTTCCCTTCGATAAAATTGAAGAAACTATCGAAAAAGCTATCGCCCGAGAAGCCAAAGAAGAAAGAACCAGAGCAGAATTGAGAAAAGGTTTGCCTTCCATTAAAATTTATGGATGGGACGAAAAATTTGGATATTGAGATTATGAAAAATAAATTAACGATTGCCATCCTTGGTCTTGGTGAAGCGGGTTCACATTTTGCCAATGACTTAGCAAATATGGGCGTAGATGTTATCGGATACGACCCAAATCCTCTACGTTTTTTACACGAAAATATCGTTTTAGCAGCCAATAATCTGGAAGCATCCCAAAATGCGGATATTATTTTTAGTGTAAACCTTTCTGCTATTTCCGAAGAAATTGCCCGTGAAGTCATACCCATTTTGAATGAATCGAAGATTTATTTAGAAATGAATACCTCTTCGCCTGATAAGAAAATTGCGATTTATGAAATCCTAAAATCAACAGGAGTGCAATACGTGGACTTGGCAATTATGGCTCCTGTGCCACCCAAAGGCATCAAAACGCCATTTTTAGCTTCGGGAAATGGAGCGTTTCTCTTCCAAGAAAAAGTAAAACCTCTCAATTTAAATCTTTCCGTTTTAAGTGAAGTAGTCGGTGAAGCCTCAACTCGAAAACTCTTACGTTCTATAGTGTATAAAGGAGTTGCCGCAGTGATTTGTGAAGCAATGGAAGCTGGACAAAAATTTGGTTTGGAAGATTATATCCGTGAACAAATCAGTTCAGTAATTGGGGGAAATAATGACTTGATTGACCGTTTTGTGGAAGGTAGCAAAACCCATGCTCTCCGACGTATGTACGAAATGGAAGCGGTAGTTGAGATGCTGAAAGACCAAAATTTAGAGCCAATTATGAGTGAAGCCACCAAGAAAAACTTAGAAAAATTAATTAATAACTAATGCAAAAATCTATTCCATTCATGCAGTTTAGAGGAGGAAGTTCCAAAGGACTTTTCTTCAAATCCGAAGATTTACCAGAAGATGAAACCGCTCGAAATCAGGCTGTTTTATTGGCAATGGAAGGAACTTTACAGGGTGATTCAAGGCAAATTGATGGCTTGGGTGGAGCAAATTCTTTAACCAGTAAGGTAGCGGTTATTAGTCTCTCAAAAACCGAAGAGGCAGATTTAGATTATCTTTTTTTTCAAGTAGTAGTGGGAAAAGGACAAGTTTCCACCACTCAAACTTGTGGGAATATTTTGGCGGCAGTATTGCCTTTTGCCATAGAATCGGGCATGATTAAAGCCTATGAAGGCACTACTTCTGCAAAAATAAGAATCGTAAATACAGGCGGAATTTGTGAAGTAAGCGTACAAACCCCCAACGGAAAAGTAGAGTACGCTGGCAATGCCAAAGTAGATGGTGTTGTTGGGACGGCTGCCCCAATTATTTGTAATTATTTAGACACCGAAGGCTCAACTTGCGGAGCTTTATTACCCACGGGAAACCCAATTGATAGCGTTGATGGCATTCAAATTACTTGCATTGATAACGGAATGCCCATAATTTTAATGCGTGCTTATGATTTTGGATTAACGGGTAGTGAAAGTAAAGAGGTCTTGGATAACAATGATTTATTGAAAGCAAAAATCGAAGCAATACGGATAAAGGCTGGCAAGATGATGAATTTAGGAGATGTCAGTCAGCAAACAATTCCTAAAATGTGTTTGGTTTCTGCCCCACAACAAGGCGGAACGCTCAATACTCGAATGTTTATTCCGCATATTGTTCATGAAGCAATTGGTGTTTTAGCGGCAGTTTCAGTTGCCACCGCTTGTATAATTCCCGAAAGTATAACGGCTAATATTGCCCAATTTAAAGACCAAGAAAACCTTTTTTCAATTGAACACCCAACGGGTGAATTTACGGTTAATTTGGATTATTCGTTAGATGAAAAGAAAATCATGGTACATAATTCTGGTGTAATACGTACTGCCCGATTGTTGAGCAAAGGAGAGGTTTTTATTCCTGCCTTTTAAATTTCAAAAAATAACCTTACCTTTTGGGACAAATTTTAGGTTTTGTTTAAAAAGATGAAAAATAACATCCCGACCCTTGTCAATACCATTGAATTAGACAAACACCACTTTGGCGATACTGAATGGAAACCTCATTTTGCCTCTTTTAGTCATCTTTTTCAAATAAATCGGGTTGAGGATATTAAGGATAAAATCAAATTTCCACTTCCTCCGCACCGCAAAACGGTCTATGATTTTATCTTTCTGACGGAGGGAAATTCTCAACGGAGTAAAGGGTTGCAGGAGTATCATTTCTCGAAAAACACCTTCTTTTTTCTACCCGCTTTTCAAATCTCTACGCATGAATTTTTGAGCGAAGATGTGAAGGGTTTCTTCTGTCATTTTGATGCTGAAATCTTTAATGCGGCTTTCCCAAATCATCATATCTTCGATTACTTTCCTTTCTTAAGATTTTTAAGCGAACCCATTATTGAAATAAGCGAAACTTCTAAACCATTCATAATCAATATTTTAGAACGCTTAGAAATTGAGTACGCTAAGAATAATCTTGAAAAATTCGATATCGTCTCTTCTTATTTATTTACGCTTTTCACCGAAGTAAATCAGTTTGTAAAACCGAATGATTTTACGAAAAAAAATGCCGCTTTACGCATAACCGAAAGTTATAAAAATGTCCTCTCACAACATATTTATACCAAACAACGAATCAGTGATTACGCAGATTTATTGTCCATTTCTCCCGACCATCTAAATAAATCCGTCAAGACGACCACTGGTAAATCTGCCCAAGATTTACTGAACGAAATGCTCCTGCTCGAAGCCAAAGTTATGCTTCGTCAAACCAATCTCTCCATCAGCGAAGTAGCCTTCAAACTCTCCGAAAGAAACCCCAGCGATTTTAGTAGATTATTTAAGAATAAAACGGGATTTACCCCCAAGCAATACAAGCAAATGCCTGATATTGCATAGAATATGCCGTTTATTGATAAATTTTCTTGGAATACTACAATTAATTTTGTGTCAGTTAAAATATCATTTAACCATTCCAAAAAAATGAAAAAACAATCTCCAATCAAAGGGCTTTTAGCGACTTTAATATTAACTCTTTTTAGCATTTCTGTATTTGCCCAAAACGGAAAAGTCTCAGGAAAAATTACTGACGATAAAGGCACGGCACTCGTAGGCGTTTCGGTTGTGATAAAAGGTACAAGCAAAGGAACAACTTCTGATGGTTCTGGTAATTATACCATCGAAGCATCCCAAAATCAGACCCTTTCATTTTCCTTTATTGGATTAACAACTAAAGAAATTAAAGTAGAAAACCGTAGTATAGTTAATATTTCTCTTGCTGAAAACACCGCTGATTTAGAAGAGGTAATCGTTACGGGAGTATTTGACAAACGAACTAAGATGGAGTCTTCGGTAGCTATTTCAACGCTTAATGCCAAACAAATGGCTCAACTTGCCCCCACCAGTGCGGCTGATTTATTGAGAAATGTGCCTGGAGTTTATGTAAATAATGCTCGTGGAGAAATTGCCAATACCGTTTATTCAAGAGGTATTTCAGCTAATTCAATTGATAATTCTTCTGGATATTACTATGTTTCGATGCAAGAAGATGGTTTGCCATTGATGAACGTAAATTATGGAACGGATAATTATTTAAGAGCCGATATTACCACCGAACGTTTAGAAGCAGTACGTGGTGGAACAGCTTCAATATTAGGAGCAAATGCTCCAGGGGGTATTTTTAATTATGTATCAAAAACGGGAGGACGAACTTTTCAAGGGGAAGCAAGAGTTAAATTAGGCTTGGAAGGCAATGGCAAAAACCCTTACTACCGTACCGATTTGAATTTTGGAGGTCCACTGAATAAAGATGGAAGTATTACTTATAATATTGGTGGTTTTTATCGTAATTCAGACGGAGCAAGATACCCTGGTTATGCCAGTAATAATGGTGGTCAGCTAAAAGCGAATATCGTCAAAAATTATGCTTCGGGTTCTTTGAAAATTTATGCCAAAATTTTAGATGACCACAATGCCCAAGCCGAATTTATTCCAACGCAAGGTTGGAACAATCCGCAAATTTTATCTGGTCTTTCTACCACAGATTCCTATAATTTACCTGCTGTTTCTTTGCAAATTCCTATCAATAATACAGGAACTGCTACTTTCAACTCAAAAGATAAATACTATAACCGTGATAAAACCATTGGCGTAAACTGGACTCAGGATTTGGGTTCTGGTTGGACTTTCAAGAATGATGGAAAATATTCTGCCAAAAATGTAACAGGCAATGCCCCAGCAGTGGTTACGCCATTTGCTACGGACGGCATTGTTTTCTATGCCTTGCCGCATTTATTGCAAACGGGTAAATTAGGTACTTATTCTTTTACCGATAAAGTTACAGGGGCTTCGTTAGGAACAATGACTTTTGTGCCAAATATCATTAATGGAAACTTCGCAGGTTTTAAATTTATTCCAGGAGCCAATAATAATTTCCCTGGAGCAAATATTCAAGCAAATTCACTCTTCTTCTTGCCTTTATTTTACCAAGACAATAGTATCAACGAATTTATGGATCAATTTTCTTTCACGAAGAAATTAGAGAAAATGAGTTTTAATTTCGGTGGATTTTATGCTAATTCAAAAGTTGATAGAGTGGGCGGACAAGAAGATTCTGGCGTAGGTGTGGGTACATTACAAGACCAACCACATTTGGTAGATATTAAATTGCAAGGTTTAGACGGAAAAACGTATCAAATTACTGACCCCAATGGGTTTATGGATTTGGGCAGAGGGGGAATCACTACTTCAAGTGCTACCAAAAATCAATTGGCTTTATTTTTTGGACATAATTGGGCAATTACACCAGCCCTTAATTTTGATTGGGGTGTTAGATATGAAAGCACCAATTTTGCGGGTTCAAATACGCCAGTTACTCGAAATGCCAATGAATTCAACCCTACTTGGGGCGGAAAAGATGGAAATCCTTTAACGGTTTATGACAATGGTGGCGGTTCGGTAGGCACGCCCCTTACCTTTGATAAGACCATCAAAACCTTCTCCTATTCAGCAGGTTTAAACTACCGAATCAAGGAAGAAATGGCGGTTTATATTCGTTATTCAAATGGTAATAAAGCTCCTGAAATTTCTAATTATTTTTCTGCAACAACCCCTGAGCTAATCAGCAGCCTTAATTCTGATGCTCAAAATATTCAACAATTAGAAGCGGCTTTGAAGATAAAGAAAAGTAATATGTCTTTGAATATTACCCCGTTTTATAGCAATTTGAGTAATGTAGCTAATCTCCAATTTGGCTTTTTAGATGCCGCAGGAAATTCTTATAATCCATCAATCCAATATGCAAAATACACCACTTATGGAGTAGAATTGGAAGGAAATTATGCCTTTACCTCAAACTTCAGTATTCGTGGACACGCAACGATTCAAAGCTCAAAAGCAGATAGCTATAAAACTTGGATTTCGAGTGGAAAAGGGGCATCATCAGATGTTTTACAGGATTTTTCTGGAAATGAAACCGATAATAATGCTCAGTTGATGTTTGGAATTACGCCAAGTTATGTTTCGGGTAAATTTAATGCTTCTCTCAATTATTCTTACATGGGAGCAAGACAGGCAAATATTCCTAATGCCTTCAAATTGCCCGCTTTTGGACAAGCAGATTTGAGTGTAGGTTATGATGTTTCTAAAAACCTACGTTTACAAGGTAATGTTAATAACTTATTGAATGTCTATGGAGTGTTAGGTTGGTCAGGTCCAGGAGGATTCCCTGCTGCCTTGAATCGTCAAGGTTTTACTTCTGATTTTATTGCCTCAAATCCAACAGCCGTTTATGCTACTCAAGGGTCAATGCCAAGAGCGTATTTCTTAACGGTGAGTTATAAATTTTAAGAATATATTTTTCATCCATTTTTCTTAATAAATAGAGACCGTTATTCCAAACTGTCTCTATTTATAATTTTGGAAACCCTCAATATTTTGCTAAAAATCAACCCAATCACTCCCATACAATAGGCATGAAAAAAGGAATATTCAGTTATGAAAACGGCATTGTGCTATTGATGGCACTTACTTTCGGATGTCTATTTTTTGACCGCTTGGCACTCAATTTTTTAATGCCTTATGTCGCCAAAGACCTTCAACTCAACAATACCCAAATCGGGCTTTTGGCAGGAGGTTTATCGTTAGCTTGGGCTTTTTCAAGTTTCTTTTCCACTGCTTGGGCAGAAACCAACAATAAAAAGAAACTCGTTTTCATCATTGCCGTTTTTACCTTCTCAATCTGCTCGTTTGGGTCAGGCTTTGCCGTTTCATTCACTACTTTATTATTGGCACGCTTGGTAATGGGTTTTGCCGAAGGTCCAGTTATTCCTTTGGCTCAAAACTTTGTTGAGCGAGAATCTTCGCCCAATCGTTTGGGCTTAAATGCAGGAATGTTGCAAGCCTTTGGTTCTGCTTTATTTGGGTCAATTTTAGCACCCGTTTTATTGGTTCAAATTGCGGAGAATGTAGGTTGGCGAAATGCTTTTTACGTAGCAGGAGTTCCAGGGCTACTTTTTGGCTTATTGGCGTGGTTTTATATCAAACCTTCAACGGCTGAAAGCAAGGGTGAAAAGAACGATTCTACCCTCAATATTTCAGAATTATTGCAATATAACAATATCAGATGGGGTATTCCTGCGGCTTGCTGTGTTTTTGGGTGGTGGTTTGCCACGTTACCATTTATTTCAAAATATTTCGTAGAAACCCAAGGAATGTCAGCCGATGAAATGGGTAAAACAATGGGATTACTTGGTGTTTCGGGGCTTATATCTTCTATTATTGTTCCTGCTTTATCCGATAAAATAGGTAGGAAAACGGTATTGTTAGGGGCAATTTCCATTGGTATTTTATACCCTTTTGCGGTATATTTTCTCAATGGTTCTGGGCTTCAATTACCTGCGATGTTTTTCACTTATTTTATGATGGGAACAATCCCAATCGTAGCTGCCGTAATTCCATCGGCTACCGTTCCCGACCACTTGAAAGCCAAAGCCATTGGTTTAGTAACTGCCATCGGTGAACTTGTCGGCGGTGTATTAATTCCCGCTTTGGCAGGTATTTTATCGGATAGTACTGACCCTTCAGCATTCTTATGGGTATCGGCAAGTTTAGGAGTTTTGGGAGTATTTTTTGTCTCGAAACTTAAATGAAAAAATGGAGGTAATTTATAGAGTTGTCCCTTTAACCCTTTAATATAATTTCTTAAATATTTATCAAATGCTCAAAATCGCTATATCGTTGTTACTAATTTTCTCATGGCATACGACTATTTTTGGTCAAAATGCGTATGACATCTTACAAGCTGATTCCCTGCAAATCGGGGAATATAGCCGTTCCTTTTTGTATCATAAACCAGCGAATTTATCGAATAATCCTTCCTTGGTATTTGTCCTTCACGGCTCAAATGGTAGTGGAAAATTGATTACTCAATTCACTGAAAATTGGTTTAGTAAATTAGCCGATGAGAAAGGAAATGTTATCGTGGTTTATCCAAATGGCTACAAAAAGCATTGGAATGAATGTAGAAAAGAAGCAAATTTTGAAGCTAACCTTTTGAATATTGATGATAATTCTTTCTTTGAAAAAATGATTGATTATTTCAGCAGAAAATACCAAATTGATACTAAACAAGTATTTATTGTAGGTCATTCAAATGGTGGACATGAAGTTTTCAAATTGGCAAAAGAAAAACCAAAACTCTTCAAGAAATTTGTGGCTATCAGTGCCAATTTACCAACGCCCTCCAATGATGACTGCTATGAAAGCAAAATGCCAGTTTCAATGATGGTGATAAATGGAACGGGTGATAAAATCAATCCTTATCAAGGGGGTGAAGTCACGCTTGGAGGTGGTGCAAAACGTGGCAATGTAATTTCGACTGATGCAACAATGCAATATTGGGCAAATTTAGCCCATGAAGATTTTTCAAAAGCTACAAAATTCGATTTTCCTGATACTGATATAGAAGACGGAACTACAGCAACGGAGTTTACGCTAAAAAATAAACAATACGATATTCGTTTGATAAAAGTTGAGAATGGAGGTCATGTTTTGAGTGTACCAACAAAAATACCCCCACCTGCCATGATTGGAAAAGCAATACGGGATATAAATATGGCTCAAATAGTTTTTGACTTTTTCTTTGGCAAATAATAACTAAATCCCGTATAAATCATAGTTGAGTCAAACTAAATTAATAATGAAAAAAATAAATTTATCCCTCATAGCTCTCATGCTGTTGTGTTTCACCCAGACATTGATTGCTCAGAAACAGCCATTTCTTTGGGGCGTAGCCACTGCTGCCTATCAAGTTGAAGGTGCATACCAGACCGACGGCAAAGGCGAATCCAAATGGGATTTTCTGACTAATAAAGTAGGTATTACCCAATTTATGATTGGTGAAAAACAAACTGGAAACGTGTCAATCAATATGTATGACCGCACCCAATATTTGAAAGATATTGCCCTAATGAAAGAATTGGGCGTAAATTCTTACCGAATGTCCTTAGATTGGAGTCGGATTATTCCAGATGGAACAGGAGCGGTCAATGAAAAAGCCTTAGCCCATTATGATCTTTTATTTGATGATTTATTGGCCGCAGGAATTGAGCCGTTCGTAACCATTTATCACTTTGATTATCCTGCCGTATTACTACAAAAAGGCGGTTGGGGAAATCCAGAAATGATAAACTGGTATACCAATTATGCCTCGGTGGTTATTAATCGTTATGGAAAAAAAATTAAGCATTTCATCACTTTCAATGAGCCTTATATTGAGTTCTTTTTAGTAGAAAATATGCTTAATTCAGACCCTAAAAAACCATTGAGTAAAGAGTTTTATTTGAGCCAAATGCAAAAAGCACATAGTCAATTGATGGCAAATGCAAAGGTTATCAAAATGTATCACGACTTAAAACTGAAAGGAGACATCGGAATTGTATTGAATGTAAACCCAGGAGCAGCTTGGGATGCCAACAAACCCGAAGATGTAAAAGCGGCTGAATTTCAAGACATTCTAATCAATGGGCTGTTTTTAGACCCATTGTACAAAGGTCATTACCCCAAAATAGCCTTGGATTCTTTGGCAAAATACAATCCGAGTTTCCAACCAAGTGCGTCAGACATGGCATTTATTGCCCAAAATAAACCCGATTTTTTAGGAATCAATTTCTATGCTCCTGCCATTGTGAAAGGAGAAGATTCTGCTATGTCGTTAAAATGGCTTGACAATAATCCAGATTCTGTGAAGTCCAATGTTGGACCTGTCAGACCAGAATATTTGTATAAAATACTGATGCGTTTAAAAAATGATTACAAAAATCCGATGGTTTATATCACTGAAAACGGAACAGGCTACGTGTCAGAAGATGTAAAAGTGAATGGAAAAATAAACGACCCCATGCGTGCAGATTATATAAAACGACACATTGAATACTCCCTTAAAGCCAAAAAAGAAGGTGCGAATTTATTGGGATACATGGTTTGGAGTGGTTGGGATAATTTTGAATGGGTAGCAGGTTATACCAAACGTTTAGGGTTGATTTATGTAGATTACGCCACCCAAGAACGTATACCAAAACAAAGTTTTTATGAGTACCAAAAGGTAATAAAAGCTAATAAAGGCCTTTAATGGACAGAAGCCTTAGCATGAAGCAAAGGCGGCTTACTTATAAACGATATTTTCCTTAAACAAAAACAACCATGAAAATCGTCAAAACCTTTGTATTGCTCTTGATTACCCATATTTCTTTTGCTCAAAAAGTCATACAATTGTACGAAGGAAAACCCAAAGGTTCAGAAAATTGGACTTGGAATGAGCAGACAAGCACCAAGAATATGTTTAATACCGAGGTGGTATATAATGTTTCGCAACCAACCATTACTGCTTATTTGCCAGACCCTTTGCTCGCCACAGGAACGGCAATAATCGTTGCACCAGGTGGAGCATTTCATACTTTGAGTATTAATAGTGAAGGAATTGAGGTGGCTAAATATTTGAATTCTAAGGGTGTAGCCGCTTTTGTATTGAAATATCGGGTTGTGCATAGTTTGACCGAAGACCCCGTAAAAGAGACGATGGCAAAAATGGCAGACTTCAAAAAATTAGATGAAGAAAATGCACCTGTTGTTCCCTTGGCAATGGCAGATGGCTTGACAGCAATGAAATATGTGCGTGACCACGCCAAAGAAATGGATATTGACCCTACTAAAATTGGGTTTATGGGTTTTTCTGCGGGTGGAACTCTCACGATGTCAGTAGTTTATAATGCTACTGACGAAAACCGCCCCAATTTTGTAGCTCCTATTTATGCCTATGAACCAGCCGTAGTTGGCTCTGCCATTCCGAGTGCCAAAACTCCTATTTTTGTAGCCGTTGCTGGTGATGACCAATTAGGATTGATGCCAAACAGTATCTCTATTTACAAAAAATGGTTTGATGCCAAACAACCCACCGAACTGCACATATATGAAAAGGGCGGTCATGGTTTTGGAATGCGTAAACAAAATATTCCAACCGATACTTGGTACGAACGTTTTGGCGAATGGTTGAAATTGCAAGGTTATTTGAAAAAATTACATCCCAATAAATACGAAAAACTTTATGGAGAAGAATCAACGGCACAATATGCCATCCAAGAGTTTGAACGAATGAAAATAGACTTTGGCAATTTAGCCAGATATAAAGAAGCCAATAAAAAAGTAATTGCTCCAAAAACCAACGAAAACCGTGTGGTGTTTTTGGGAAATTCAATAACCGAAGCATGGGCAAATCAAGATTCTGTTTTTTTTCAAAATAACAACTATATCGGCAGAGGAATCAGCGGGCAGACTTCTGTGCAATTATTATTGAGATTCAGACAGGATGTTTTGGCATTAAAACCCAAAGCGGTTGTTCTCAACGTTGGCACAAATGATATTGCCGAAAATACTGGACCGTATAATCAAGATTTTACGTTCGGGAACATCCAATCTATGGCAGAAATTGCCCAAGTCAATGGCGTAAAAATCATTTTATCATCGGTATTGCCAGCTACAAAATTTGAATGGAGGCTATCATTGGGCAATCGTTCGGCTATGATTATTGACTTAAACAAGCGAATTAAAGCCTATTCTGACCAAAACAAAATTACTTACATTGATTATCATTCGGCTTTGAAAAACCAACAAAACGGTATGAATTCAGACCTTGCCGAAGATGGCGTTCATCCCACCATGAAAGCCTATAAAATTATGGAAACATTAGCAAATCAAGCGATTACGAATGCTCTGAAAAATTAAAAATCATCAAAACAAAATCAAATTTTAAAAATATAAATATGAAATATTCCTTATCGTTACTTTTAGTCGTAATACTGACCTCCTCATTGGAGGCTCAAAAAAAATGGAGTGAAACCGCCAAAGGCTCTTACAATCTTGTCAAAAACCCAAATGGGCAAACCTTGGGCTATTCAGCTTCTTCTGGCATTAAGCTATTGACAATTAATGGTTTAGCTTTTAAAGATTTGAATAAAAACGGCAAATTAGACAAATTTGAAGACTGGCGTTTGCCCGCTGAGGTACGTGCCAAAGACTTGGCTACCAAATTAAGTGTAGAAGAAATTGCGGGCTTGATGCTCTATTCGGCTCACCAATCCATTCCTGCACGTGCGGGAGGTTATTTTGCAGGAACATACAACGGCAAACCGTTCACCAAAGGCGAAACTGACCCAACCGATTTGACAGACCAACAAAAGAAATTCTTGCAAGAAGATAACCTTCGTCATGTGTTATTGACAACGGTGCAAAGTCCAGAAATTGCGGCTCAATGGAACAATAAACTCCAAGCATTTTGCGAAAGCGTAGGCAAGGGAATTCCTGCCAATAATAGCACTGACCCTCGCCACGGCACAAGAGCGAGAGCAGAATACGATGCGGCTTCGGGCGGAGAGATTTCGATGTGGCCCAGTTCGTTGGGACTCGCAGCCACTTTTGATCCAACTTTAACCGAAAAATTTGGTAAAATTGCCGCTGCTGAATATCGTGCTTTGGGTATTACAACTGCTCTTTCTCCACAAGTAGATATTGCCACAGAACCACGCTGGGCAAGATTTAACGGTACTTTTGGTGAAAGCCCGCTACTTTCGGCAGCGATGGCACAAGCCTATTGTGATGGTTTTCAGTCTCCAAATTGGGGAACAAAAAGTGTAAATGCAATGGTAAAACATTGGCCTGGTGGTGGCTCGGGCGAGGCAGGACGTGATGCCCATTATGCCAACGGAAAATATGCAGTCTATCCTGGCAATAATTTTGAAGCTCACTTTATTCCTTTTACGCAAGGGGCGTTCAAACTAAAAGGACAAACCAAAATGGCTTCTGCGGTGATGCCCTACTATACTATTTCGTGGAATCAAGACAAAAAGAATGGTGAAAACGTAGGCAATAGCTACAACAAATACATTATCAACGATTTGTTACGTACCAAATACAAATACGATGGTGTGGTTTGTACGGATTGGAGTATTACAAAACCTCACAACGTAATGGATTCGTTTGTTGATGGAAAACCTTGGGGAATTGAAAACCTCACCGAAGCCGAACGACACTACAAAGCCTTGATAGCTGGTGTGGACCAATTTGGCGGAAATAACGATGCTAAACCCGTACTCGAAGCCTATAAAATGGGGGTAAAAGAAATGGGAGAAACCAAAATGAGAGCCAGAATGGAGCAATCGGCAGTGAGACTTTTGCAAAATATTTTCAGAGTAGGTGTTTTTGAAAACCCGTACCTCGACCCACAGGAAACCAAAGCCATTGTAGGAAAACCTGAATACATGAAAGCAGGTTATGAAACACAATTGAAATCAGTGGTTTTACTAAAAAATCAAGGAAATATTTTACCCATCAATACCCAAAAGACCGTTTATATTCCCAAGCGTTTTGTAGCTGCCAGCCGTAATTTCTTAGGTATGGAAACACCCGCAACTACGGAATATCCTGTGAGTTTAGATTTGGCAAAAAAGTATTTTAAGGTTACTGACAATCCAGACGAAGCCGATTTTGCCTTTGTAGCCATCACCAATCCAACGGCAACGATTGGTTATGACAAAGAAGATTTAAAAAATGGTGGAAACGGTTATTTTCCTATCAGTTTGCAGTATGCAGATTATACTGCCACTGAAGCCCGTGAAACCAGTATTGCAGGAGGTGACCCGTTGGAAAGTTCTAAAAATAGAAGTTACAAAAATAAAATCACCAAAACCGCCAATGTTACGGATGTTCAATTAATTGAAGAAACTAAAGCCAAGATGAAGGGTAAACCCGTTATTATTTCGGTAAATTCTACTAATCCAATGGTTTTCAGTGAAATAGAGAAAAGTGCGTCTGCCATTTTATTAAATTTTGGCGTACAAGACCAAGCGATTTTTGATATAATTTCGGGCAAATCAGAACCATCAGCACGTCTTCCAATGCAGATGCCAGCGGACATGAAAACCGTTGAAAAACAAGCAGAAGACGTACCTTTTGATGTAGAATGTTACGTGGATGCAGCAGGAAATCGCTATGATTTTGGCTTTGGAATGAATTGGAAGGGAGTAATAAAAGATTTGAAAGCGAATCAATTTAAAGGAAAATAAAATACATGAAAACCGCAATCAGAAGAGTTGTAACGGGGCATTCAAACGAAGGCGAAGCAATATTTGTATCTGATAATCAATACGAAACCATCGTAATTCCTTCGGGCGATGCAGCAATGGCAACTATTTGGACTACCACCACTGTACCAGCAGATTTGAACGATGAAACGGATGGCAGAGAAAGAGATGCTGGAACAACGCTAAAAGGTGGGTCGGTGATTAGGGTTGTGGATATGTTGCCCAATGCGTCTTCACCTTTACACCGTACCAGTAGCATTGATTATGGAATTGTGATGAGTGGAAAAATAGAATTAGAGCTTGATAATCAGGTATTTAAAACTGTTGAAGCGGGAGGAAT
>JANPGQ010000535.1:0-7108 GCA_031423975.1 Cytophagales bacterium
TAAATCTGTGGCGTTTTTGCATATATAATAGCAAGGAATTCAATATTCTATATTACTTGATGGTAAACGAACCCGTTCCGATTTTGAAACCTTCTGAGTACAATTCAACATTATAAGTTCCTGGACGATAAGCAGAACCACGAGCATAAAGCATTTCTACGTTTTGGTCGTTGTTGGTATAAGCAACGTTTCCTTTGGTAGTATAAGCCATCTCTTTTCCATCATAATTAAACACGCTTGAACCCGTTGCAGAATCAGTAATTACCGCTCCGTCAGCATCCATAATACGAACCATGATTTCTTTGTTTTCTTGCTCCGTGATAGCATTTGAAGGCAAAGTGAAAGCTAATTTCAATTGATCAACTTTCTTTGCACGATACTTTCCACCATCCTTTACTTTACCTTTTGAAGTAACGGCAAATACTTGTAAATTCTGCGCTTTCAATTGAGCACCCGTTTTCACTTTCTTCACCAACTCTTCATTTTTAGTAGTATAATCAGCCACAGTTTGATTCAACTTTTCTTTCTCAGTTTTCAAACCAGTGTTCTCATCAATGAAAGTTTGCTTTTCTTGTACCAAAACTTCTTTTTCTTTACCCAACGTTACGGTTTGAGCCGTCAAATTTTCGTTTTCAGTTTTCAATTGAGCAATAACTGCATCTTTCTCAGATAATAAGGCTACATATTCATTAATTTTAGCATCAAATTGCTTTTGGTTAAAGAACTTAGCATTTTTCAACGACTTCTTATCTTTTTCCAATTGGTCTTTTGCCGCTACCAATTCATCCACTCGCCCACCCAGCGATCTTATTTCAGCAATTTTATTGTCCAACTGAACACCTACTGAATCTAAACGAGATTTGGTGGTTGCCAACTGCTCAACTTTCTGACTAATTACTTGCTCTTGATTGGTGTTTGATTTCTTTGAATCGTAGAGTAAATATCCTAAGAATCCAATAAAAAGCATAGCTACAGCCAAAGCTGCTTTCAAAATGCCACTACCATTGTTGTTGTTATTTTGTGTCGTTTCCATTTTTACTTGTTTTGGGTTTGAAATTTACTAATCTATTTAGGTAAATTATCTAATCAAAATATTTAGGGGATTTGTGAAATAATTATTTTGTTGATGTAAAATTAACGGTAGTATTACACATTTCATATAGCCCCACACATAGAGGGTTGGGATTATTACAATTTAATATTTTTAACTATCTGATAATCAACATTTTGTCATTTTTTCATCACTTTGTATCACTATATCATGTGATTAAAATTATCCATTTTTTTATTTTAATATTGTAAAAAAGTGACCTTATCTACCTTTAATATCTTACCAATGTAGATACGAAAACAAAGATTTTGACAAATTTTGAAAAAATTTAAACAATTTTCTATCACAAATACTTGTTAACTGAAATGCTTTAGCACCATTAACCATACTATCATGACAAATTTGTCTCCTGACACAAACTGCGATACATTTCGTGAATTTCGCTCGCCGGTTCCACTATTAGCGTCTTACGAATTCATGAATATCAATCGCCGAGAAAATTCTGATTATGAATTATTAGAAAAATTTTCTCAGTTCAGAAATTGGTCTTTTGATTTGAATAAAATAAAACGGTTTCTTCAAAATAAGAAGAATACTGTTGTTGTTACCTGTGAAAAAGAAAAAATTGAATGGGTGAGCAAAGGTTTTACCCGCATGACAGGCTACGATTCGCAGGAAGCAGTCGGTAATTCCCCTAAATTCCTTCAAGGAGAAAATACTTTGACTGAAACTCGTATAGCTATTAGAAGTAAATTAACGCTTCAAGAAAAGTTTTCTGGACAGGTTATCAATTATAGAAAAAACGGTGAGCAATATATCTGTAAAGTAGAGATTTTTCCCGTGTATGATACACAAAATGAATTAGTAAATTTCGTGGCTTTTGAGCAAGAGGTTTGAAATAAACTAAATCTCTGTTTTAACCCTTGCAAGTTTTCTGAATACTTGCAAGGGTTTTTTAATTTATTTACGCTTAAATTCCACTTCTCCCGACTCTGGAAAAGTGGCAATAATGTGATCAATATCTCCTTTTTGATTGGTCGGAAAATTGAACATTACGCCCTCCAAAACATCCGCCCCTTCAAAGTAATCGTAATGAAAATGATTCAAATCAAACTGTTTGTTATGAAACACGCCCCGAAGCCCACTGTCAGTCTTGAAAATCTGTAAAGTACCGTAAGCGGGATGTTCGTAAACCCCCGTATAATAATCAATCCCGTGCGACATCATCGCCCCCATTTTGCGAGTGCCATTATGTTCTTTTTTCGCTTTTTCTTCCTCAAATTGAGCATCATTTCTTTCCTGAACGTAACGTCCATTCCAATCTATCACATTCATATTCAGCAAGTTATCAGCAATATAATTAGTAATAATATTTACGGCATACCGTTGGGCGGCATCGGTATTGGTTGTTACAAAAATTCCTAAATTATTATTCGGAAAAACCGTCATCAGCGAGCGAAAACCATCAATTGAACCGCTATGTTGGCGGCGTTGTTGCCCACGATACGAGTTCAATGCCCAACCCATTCCGTAGGTTGAAAAGCCTAATTCTGGATATTTTGCTGTGGCAGGGAGTACAATTTGAAGGGGCGTATGGTTTTCGTGAAGATTCTTTTCGGATACAATTTGTTTGCCATTGAATTTACCATTCTGTAATTGCATCAAAAGCCAATTGGTCATGTCCACCATATTGGTTTTCATAGAACCCGCTGGTCCAATAGCATCTACATTACTCCCAAAGCCAACCTCTACATTTTGTTCTTTTTTGAAATCATAAGAAGTGGCATATTCAGGACTTTTAAAGTATTCTGGATAAGACAAAACGGTACTTTTCATATCCAAAGGAATCAAGATTTTCTCCCGAACGAAAGCCTCCCAAGTCTTACCCGAAAGGCGTTCCACCAACACGCCCGCCGCCATATACATGAGGTTGTTGTACTGATAATACGTGTAAAGCGGATGCGTAGGTTTTAGGTATTTCAGATTATCAAAAAGTGCTTTTCTATCACTATTTGCCGCCACCCACATATCGTCATGATTAGGCAAGCCTGTACGGTGTGAAAGCAAATCACGAACCGTTATTTTATTAGTTGCCTCTTGGTCATATAACTGAAAATCAGGCATATAAATCTTTACGGGTTTATCCCAGTCTAACTTGCCTTCATCCGCCAAAATCGCCAAAGCTGCCGCCGTGAACGACTTTGTGCAAGATGCTACGCCAAACAAAGTATTGACCGTAGCGGGTAGGTTTTTAGCAATATTCCGCTGTCCGAAAGCCGAAGAATAATAGGGTTTACCGTCTTTTACAATCGTGATTCCACAGGCAGGCACTTTCCATTCGGCCATAGTTTGTAGCACAAAAGCGTTGATATTATTGAGGGTATCGGCTTGGGTGGCAACGTAATTTTTTCGTTGGGCTGAAAGGTGGGAAAAAGAAGCAAATAATAAGCTAAAAATCAGTAGTTTTTGTTTCATATAAACTTATGGAATTGGGGTTGGTCTTGGGTTTAATTGATAATAACACACAAATATAAACTTATTGAAATTATTTACATCCAAAACCGATAAATCACCATTTTTTATTAGAATATTTACTATTTTTGAATAAAAAACAACAAACAAAAATGAATCGTAGAGAAGCCGTACAAAGAGTTGCCTTGATGATGGGTGGCGTCTTGTCTGCCCCACTGATGGCGGGTGTGATGGGTCAAATAACTAATAAAGGGGCAAGCCTAAATATCACCGCCGACCAAGAAGCTCTTCTGGCGGAAGTGGCAGATATTATCATTCCCACCACTGACACCCCTGGAGCCAAAGCCGCAGGAGCAGAAAAGTTCATTGTGCGAGTGATGCGTGATTGTTATAAAAAAGAAGACCAAGACAAATTTTATGAAGGTTTGGCAAAATTAGATGCTGACAGTCAAGCGAAATTTGGCAAAGGTTTCATGAATCTGGACTTAGCTCAAAAGAACGAAATGGTAAAACTTTCAACCGTAAATGATAAGCCGTTCTTTCAGAGAATGAAGGAATTGACCGTTACAGGCTATTTCACCTCAGAAATTGGAGCTACCAAAGCATTAGAATATTTACCAATTCCAGGCAAATTTGTGGGTTGTGTACCTTTGAAAGCTGGACAAAAAGCGTGGGCATTGTAGGATTGCGGACTGTTGATTTCGGATTGCGGATTTTCGCATAAACTTAAATCCACAATCGAAAATCCACAATCCCAAATCGTAATAATCCGAAATCATAAATCTAAAATCAAGAAATGAAAGAAGTTCTTAAAAAGAGAACAAAATAATTTGCTTTAAGAATTATTAAATTGGCAGATAAAATTCCTAAAAATAATGCTGGGAATGTTATTGCAAAACAAATTCTTCGGTCTGGAACATCAGTAGCTGCCAATTACAGAGCATCATGTCGAGCAAGGTCTCAGGCGGACTTTATCTCTAAAATGGGCATAGTTGAAGAAGAGGCTGATGAAACACTATTTTGGCTTGAATTATTAGTAGAATCTGAATTAGTTAAAGAAACACTTTTACAAGATTTGATAAGAGAAACGGATGAATTAGTAGCAATTTTTACGGCATCAGGGAAAACTGCAAAAGCAAATAAAAACCAGCCAACTAAATAAATCCGCAATCGAAAATCCCAAATCCTAAATCAAAAAATCGTGAACTTAAATATAGATGCCGTAAAGGCAATGACTTATGATGCCATCGTGATTGGCTCAGGAATAGCAGGCGGATTTGCCGCCAAAGAACTCACAGAAAAGGGTTTACGAGTTTTGATGCTTGAAAAAGGTAAGCAACTCGAACACGTAACGGGCTACGAAAATGCTATGAAAGACCCTTGGGAAACCAAATATAATGGTCGGCTTACGGTTGAACAGAAGGAAACGCACCCAAAATTAGCTCGTGATTATCCCTATAACGAAATGACGGAAAAATACTGGATGAACGATTCTGATGCTTTGTATAAAGAAGAAAAACGTTTCGACTGGTATCGCCCCAATATCGTGGGGGGCAAGTCCATCATGTGGGGAAGACAGTCATATCGTTTGAGTGATATTGACTTTGAAGCAAACCTAAAAGACGGTATTGCCGTGGATTGGCCCATTCGTTATAAAGACATCGCACCATGGTATTCTTACGTAGAAAAAATCGTGGGAATTTCGGGTGAAAAATTGGGTTTGCCTCAATTGCCCGATGGCGAATTTTTACCCGTGATGGAAATGTTTTGCGTTGAAAAAGAAGTAAAACAACGGATTGAAAAGAATTTTCCAGGACGAAATATGACGATGGGACGAGTTGCCAATCTCTCGGCGGCGGGCAAAGCTCAGACTGACGTGGGGCGTGGAGCGTGTCAATATCGCAACAAATGTTCGCTTGGTTGTCCGTATGGGGCATATTTCAGTACGCAGTCTTGTACTTTGCCTTACGCTGCCAAAACGGGAAGATTGACATTGAGACCAGATTCTGTGGTTACTGAAATCATGTATGACGAAAAGAAACAAAGAGCTACAGGTGTGCGGGTACGGGATGCCGTTACGATGCAAGACCGTGAATATTTTGCTAAAATTATCTTTGTTTGTGGGAGTTCTTTGGGTTCAACGGCATTGATGTTGAACTCCGTTTCAAGTCGTTTCCCCAACGGTATGGGTAATGATTCTGAACAATTAGGACATAATTTGATGGACCACCACTTCCGCACAGGGGCATCGGGTATGTGGGAAGGTGATTTGGATAAATATTATTATGGACGACGTGCCAACGGAATTTATATTCCTCGTTATCGCAATATTGGTTCAGACAAACGTGATTATTTGCGTGGATTTGGGTATCAAGGAGGCGGAAGTCGTGAAGGCTGGCAACGTAATGTGGCAGAGTTGAGTTTTGGGGCAGATTATAAAAATGAAGTAACCAAACCAGGAGCTTGGACAATGGGCTTGGGCGGTTTTGGGGAGACTTTGCCTTATTACGAAAACAAAATGTACCTCCACAAAACCGAAAAAGACAAATGGGGAATGCCCTTAGTAGTTTTTGATGCCGAGTTGAGAGAAAACGAAAAGAAAATGCGAGTGGATATGGCAAACGATGCCAAAGAAATGTTGGAAATGGCGGGTTTAAAAAACGTAAAAACCAATGACCGAGGTTCGTATTTGGGCATGGCAATTCACGAAATGGGAACTGCCCGCATGGGAAGAGACCCCAAAACGTCCGTCTTGAATGGTCATAATCAAGTACACGCCATCAAAAATTTATTCATGACCGATGGGGCATTTATGACCTCCGCTTCGTGCGTGAATCCGTCCTTGACCTACATGGCAATGACCGCCCGAGCGGCAGATTTTGCGGTGAAGGAGTCTAAGAAGTTAAATTTGTAGAGAATAAAAAATCCCTTAGATTGATTTCTGAGGGATTTTTTGTTGAGTTTTTCTCTCCGCAGATGAAAAAACAATACGTATTTTAGGGTATTTGTACAAAGGCTAAAAAATGCTATACCAACATTTGACAGCCTAAAAAACGAGTAATTATTTGTATCTTGCCACCTGTACCATTTCCAACACCCGAAAAATACGAGTTTAAATTTATTGACCTATTTGCTGGAATTGGTGGGTTGAGACTTAACAAAAGTAAATTATATATGCAAGCAGCCTAACTTATGGAAACTACAGGAAGTAAACACGAAAATTATGAAATACTCAACTTGATTGGCTATGGTCTATCTAAATTTAATGATGAATTTATAAACGAATTTGGGTTTAAAACCAAAACAGCTTTTTATGAATATTGTATCAAAATTGAAATTGCAGAAACAGTTGGAACAGTAAAAAATAGAATGGATTTATTTGACCCATTTTTTCCAAACAATAGACAAGGCTGGTGGCAAAAAGGGGATGCTTATATTCATAGAAAACTCTTGATTGATAGCCTTTTCGGAAACGAAAATGTCAAAGGATATTCAAATATTGTAAAACTGTACTTGAAAGAAAATTATAAAGTAAAAGGGCTTTTTATTGAACTTCAACCTATTATAAAATCAAGATTTAAAAAA
>JANPGQ010000536.1:0-32645 GCA_031423975.1 Cytophagales bacterium
ACCGTCCAAACCTGGTGTACCGGGCGTGGCACCTCCCAGTGAAATACCCAATAGTGTAGAAGTTGAGCTTTGTCCCAAAATCTTTACATTCTTGATTACATTATTGTTAGCACCATTTACCACACTTGATATAGACAAAACACAGGCAGATGTACCTACATTGGTATTTTGAATAGTCAACTGCCTTATTGTGGAATCACCTCCTACTAAACAGGGAGCTACTTTCAAACCATTTATTGAGCCATCAATCGTTACTTTATCAGCATCATTTAGCCTAATCAAAGCGGAGGCGTTGCTCCCCGTGATTATTCGGGGACTACCACTTGGTCTGATAAGCACCGAAAAACCGCCAGTGTTTTCGTTGAGGGCAAATGTCCCCGTTTCACTATTCAAGTCAGCAATAATATTAATAGTTATATTGCCACTAACCCCAATACTATTCAAGGCATCAAATATCCCAAAGTCGTTAGTCAGAGAAGAAAAATTTCCTCCCGAACCAACGGTATAACTGCCCGATAAGGGAGGGATAATAGTAAATGTACCTGTGATTTGATCATTGGAAGTTACTACATCCCCTACCAGTTCTGCTTTGGCAATAATGGTATAAGTACCAGTTACTGACAAGGTAGCACTGGGGAAGGTTACGGTAGTGGAAGTCTCCGAATTTAAGACTGGTATCACAAAAGTTTGGTTATATACTTGGGTTGAACTTGAATTCAAAATCGTGTAACGCACTGTTACATTGGTCTGATTATTTGAGCCATTATTGGTAAAAGATGCTTGGGGGGAGAATAGAACGCCTCCCCCTTTCGAACTGCCATTTATTGGATTAATAAAAGCCGTTGCCTGTATATCATTGGTTGGTTGTGCTATACCATCTCTTTCGTCTGCCCCAATATCAAATAGGGCATTAGTACCAGGACGGGTTTTATTATCAAAATCTTTTGTTACGCCCACGTTAGCAGCTACATTGATGGCTGGTGAACCTGCTTGTAAATGTAAATCCGTTGTGGATACATACAAGGGGTTGGAGTTAATACTATTGGCATCTTGCCCAACGGCGGTTTGCCAACCTGCCAAGTTTGACACATCGGTCGAATTAAAGAAACCAAATACTGCCCCCGTTCCATTGGCAAAATAGAGGTTATTGTTAATCGTTAATCCAGCGGGATTAGCACTTGTACCACCTACACTTACCGCATAGTTTCTACCCGTAGCCCCAATGTTGCTTCGAGCATTAAAAAAAATATTATCTCTAACAATACGGCTATTGGTGATTATTGAACTATAAAACGCATAAGAAGGTCCAACCCCAGTAGTGGGTGAGCCGCCGATATACACACTATTATGATAAAAAGTATTGGTACCCAAAGGTTCGTTGAATCCATTTACACCACCCGTAATAGAACCTGTACCAATGGCACTATTGATGCCTATTCCCAGCCGTATTACATTATTGCGGAAAGTAGTTGTGCCGCCCGCTATTTTTATTCCATTTACTTCGGCAGCCGTACTATTGGTTGCTACGCTTAGGTCGTAGATGAGATTACGTTCTACTAAATTGGCGGTACTACCTGTAAACTGAATGCCAGTTACTACGGAGGCGGTCGTTGCGTTGGTATTAGAAAGATTGAAGATGGTATTTTTCTCTACCGTATTATTGCTGGACGTACTACTAAACACAATGCCCGCAACTGAAGAAGTTGTACCTGTTCCC
The DNA here is from genome assembly GCA_031423975.1 of Cytophagales bacterium. Classification (GTDB taxonomy): domain Bacteria; phylum Bacteroidota; class Bacteroidia; order Cytophagales; family Spirosomataceae; genus Arcicella. The sequence continues at coordinate 1,718 of JANPGQ010000536.1, forward strand.
GTACCACCAGGAGCAGTTAAATTGCGAATGGTATTGCCAGTTAATGTTGCAATAGAGTTAGTAACTAAAATCCCAACCACCTGTGTACCTGTTGTGGCTGTTGTACTTTGCAGAGAATTAAGGATTGTTCCACCTATTAAATTATTAGCAAGATTTGTTGCCACCGTGGATGAGGTATTTACTCTGAGTCCAAAAATATTAGCCGCACCAGTGCTGGTATTAGAAGCAGTAATACCGCCAATAGTATTGTTATTTGCTGTCCAAGCATTTGTACTGAAATTAAAGATTCCATTTACATCAGACGCAGCAGTCGAACTGGTAGAATATATCAGTGAGCCAGTCGTTGATTGGCTTCCGATGGTATTGCTGTTAGAAATTACAACACCGTTTGCAATGTAGATGCCCATGAAAGGGCTTGAAGAACTCGTGCCACTGGATGTAATCCCCGTAAGACTAACCGCAGCGATTGTGTTGTTGCTGATATTTGAAACCGTACTGCCAGTAATACCATTGTATTGTATTCCACGAAAAGAACCAGAACCACTAAGCGTGTACGTTCCACTTGCCGTATTAGACGCATAGCCAATCACATTATCGGTAATTGTAAAACCCTGAGCACCACTTATGGTAGTATTGCTATTTATCAAAATTGGTGTGTGCAATGCCCCTATTGTCCAAGTTCTGGTACCAGTTTGATAAAACCGATTATTAGAAATTGTCCAAGTATTGCACCCACCATTTGTTGCCACTCCCGCACTCGTTACGGCTGCTCCAAAATAATCAAAAATATTGTTGTTGTTAATCGCTATTCCGCTATTGCCAAGGGCAGTAGAAGTCGTAGAGCCACTGCCACAAATCGCTACGGTGGGAAGATTAGAACCAGAAGGACCAATATTGCAAAAAGAAATCGTATTATTATCGTTACCATTGGCAGTTACTGCATCCGTTGAGAAAAAGATATTTCCTCCGTTAGTTGCTACCGACCCAGAAAATGCTCCTTTAATAGAACAATTAGAAATAGTATTGCCAGTGGCACCGCCCACAAAACGAATAGTTGAAGTACCCGTGGTGGCAGAAACGGTCGTGTTTTCGAGGGTAAGCGAGAAATTACCCGCATTCACACCATTGATGCTTACATTATCAGCCCCGTTCAAATCAATGAGTGGTAATCCTGCCGTGACAGCACCCGAAATGGTTCTTGCTCCGCTGGGAGCGATTGAAATCGAAGTATATGAAGATGCACCCGTACCGCTGGCATTGAGTATTGCTCCGCCAACGGGTTCGCTGGTGTTATTGACAATGACGATAGAAATTGCCCCCGTGTGCGTACCTGCATTGATGGCTGCAAAAGCCGAGGCTAAATTAACATAAGAACCCGCTCCAAGGTTTACGTTTACATTTTGAGCATTGATACCACTTGCGTACAAGGCAACAAGTATGAATAGATAAAATTTTCTCATAATTTTGATTTTTAAATTTTATTTAGGAAGACAAAAGAGTATGTTGTTTATATTTACGAATGTTATCACGCAAGAATAAAATAAGCAACTGACTATCAATGAAGTAGGGATGGGATAATTAATTTAATTTTGTATCAAGTGACGACACAAACCTTAATAAAGATACTTAAAAACAAACATTTTTGGAGTATAATAGAAAACCAATCGACTTGTTTCTAACTTATTAATTATTAAGCGGTAAAAATAGACTCTCTTCTCAGAAATTTATCGAAAAACTTCCTATCTTAGTCAAAAATCAAAATGCCTTTATGCAGTTTCATTCGTGTATTTCGATTATAAATTTAAGGAAGCAGATAACACAAAGGGCATATAATCAAGCATTTACAACGAAGCGTATTCAGTTTTAAACCTTTATTAGGTCAATCAACCATTAATTATTCTCTATTAATTATCAACTAAAAATCGCCGTTTACTCAATTCAGTAGCATAAATACTAACCATTCATCGTTGTAATAACGAATCCTTAAAATTGATGAAAACAAAACTCAATCATAGAAGCGATGAGCATAAACTGAAGGCTGGAAGAAAATTCATTTTCCCCACACTCTTTGCCCTATTCTCTATTCTCTACATAAGCCCTTGTTACAGCCAAAACTTCTTTTCAAACCTATTTAAAGGTGATGGTTCGAGGCGGAAAAGTAATTTTGAAAAACACTCTGATATTTCTTTTGGCATCGGTACGTCCAATTATTACGGTGATATTGCTCCTTTCAATCGTCCCATTCAATCCACTTTACAGAATATTCGTTGGAATGCTTCCTTCAATTTCACTCGTCATTTTTCTCCACATTTGAGCGGACGAGTAGGCTTTACGTGGGCAAGAATATCAGCAGATGATAATAAATTTGAGGGCGTTCCTGGGCTTGACCAATTGTATATGCGAAATGCCCATTTCAGAAATGATGTGAAAGAATTAGCCGTTACGGGGATTTATAGTTTCATTCCAGAAAGTAGAAGTTTTCGTAGCCGTGATAAAATTATTCCATACGTATTTGCTGGAATCGCTGTTTTTCACCATAACCCAGAAGCAAAAGTACCCACAGATTATACGGGATCGGAGGCTTCGCCGGGCGAGTGGGTGAGTTTGCAACCTCTTAGCACAGAAGGTCAAGGCTTGAATGGTTATCCAGACCAACCTTATAATCTCGTCAACGTAAGTATTCCTTTTGGGGCAGGGGTTCGCTATAAGTTGAACCGTACTTGGGACTTGGGTTTTGAGGTAGGAGTAAGATATACTTTTTCAGATTATTTGGATGATGCGGGTGGATATGCCGCAAACTATTCCGATTTACAAGGTTTATCTCAGGTTTTTGGGCATCGTGAAATTGAAAAAATTGCTGCTTTATCAGGAAAAGATAGAGAAAGTTTTATACGGAATTACATTTACACACAAGGTACGAAAGTTATTAATGTTACTGCCGCTACGCCTGCTGATAGAATTGATTACTTAGACCCAAACTTACGCTCATTAAGTTCCTTAGCTACTGCTTTTGATGAGGAAGGGCGTAATACTTCTTCAAGACTGAACGATATGTATTTACTGACCAGTTTCAGAATCATTTATCACATTGCTCCGAGTATAAAATGCCCAGTGATTAGATGAAAGGGAGTAATGGAAGAACGGAGAAAGGGGGGAACGGAAACGATTCTCCCTTTCTGCCTTTTCTCCGTTCCTCCCTTTCTCCTTTCTTCGTTTTTTGTCCTTTTTAGCATAAAATAATTTGCCTTTCTCATTGCTTTGTCCTAACTTAGTTTAATAACCACTTATTTTTTTAATCAACAATTAGCAAAGATGAAAACCGTGGAAGCCGCAGCAATTGATTTAGAACAGGAAAGAAAGGAAATCCTCAAACGGTACAGAAAATTACTGAATACCGCCCGTCCATACCTTCAAGATGATGATGCCAAGTTAATTAAAAAAGCCTTTTTGATGTCGGCAGATGCCCACAAAGACATGAGGCGAAAATCGGGTGAGCCTTATATTTACCATCCCATTGCCGTGGCTCAGATTTGCGTGGAAGAAATCGGTTTGGGACCCACTTCCATCATGTGTGCCTTACTGCACGATGTGGTGGAAGATACGGAAGTCAGTTTAGACGAGATTGAGGAAGGTTTTGGCAAAAGTGTTCGGAAAATTATTGATGGACTCACCAAAATTTCTGGCGTTTTTGATTATGGTAGTTCGCAACAAGCTGAGAATTTTCGGAAGATGTTACTCACGCTTTCCGACGATATTCGTGTTATCCTAATTAAACTCGCCGACCGTCTCCACAATATGCGAACGCTGGGGAGTATGCCCCGAGACAAACAACTAAAAATCGCCTCCGAAACTTTCTATCTATACGCTCCATTGGCTCATCGTTTAGGTTTGCACGCTATCAAGTCGGAGTTGGAAGACCTTTGTTTGAAATATACCGAACCTGATTCCTACAAAGATATTGCCCGAAAACTGAAAGAAACCAAAATTTCGAGAGAGAGTTTTATTCAAAATTTTATCAAACCCATTGAAAAAGATTTGGATGGGATGGGCTTTAAATACCTTATAAAAGGTCGTCCGAAATCCATTTATTCTATCTATAACAAACTCAAAAAGCAAAATACGCTGTTTGAGGAAATCTACGACCTTTTTGCAGTTCGGGTGGTATTGGACGTTCCGAAAGAACAAGAAAAATCGGCTTGTTGGGCGGTTTATTCTATGGTTACAGACCACTATAATCCTAATCCTGACCGATTGAAAGACTGGATTTCTAACCCAAAATCAAACGGTTATGAGTCCTTGCACACCACTGTAATGAGTTCATCGGGCAAGCGTGGACGTTGGGTGGAAGTGCAAATTCGTACCACTCGCATGGATGAAATTGCGGAGAAAGGTTTTGCGGCTCACTGGAAATATAAGGGTAATGATACCCGAACCAACACCGCTTTTGAGTCGTGGTTGAGTCAGATTCGGGAGACCTTGGATGCTAACGATAAATCACAATCTGCCGTTGATTTAGTGGACGATATTAGGAGTAGCCTTTATAACGATGAAGTATTTGTTTATACGCCAAAAGGGAAATTGGTTGTGTTGAAAGACGGTGCAACTGCTCTGGATTTTGCTTTTGAAATCCATACCGAAGTAGGTGCCAGGTGCATTGGGGCAAAGGTTAATAATCGATTAGTGCCGTTGAGCCATAAACTCAAAACGGGCGATATCATTGAATGTATGACTTCGCCGAGGCAAAAACCTTCGGAAGATTGGTTGCAGTTTGTGGTAACAACCAAAGCCAAATCTCGGATTAAGGATTACATCAAAGAAGCCAATAAATCGCACGTGATTATGGGCAAGGATATGATTGAACACCGACTGAAAGTATTGGGAATCTCGCCCCTTACTTTGGAAGTTACCAATCAGCTCAGAGCCTATTACAACGCTAAAGATTCCAACGATTTATTTTATCGTTTTGGCAAAGGATACATCCAGTTAGATGAGCTAAAACGCTGGAAATCAGACCGTGAGGCTCACGAAAGAAAGCAAGAAGCCAAGAGTATCAAAGAGCCTTTGAGCGATACAAAGGGCGTAATGAAGGAGTTGAAAAAACTTCATGGTGACAAAAAGAATGCCGATGCCTTGTTGATTGGCGAAGACATGGATAGGGTAGATTACACGCTTGCCAAATGTTGCAATCCCATTGCGGGCGATGATGTTTTTGGTTTCGTAACCATCAACGAAGGCATAAAAATCCACCGAACTTCATGCCCAAATGCTACAGAATTACTCTCACGCCACGGCGACAGAGTGATGAAAGCCTTTTGGGCAAGCCAAGTTTCGATGTCGTTTTTGGCTCATTTGGTAATTCGTGGAACCGATAGGATGGGTTTGATGAATGATGTAACCAGATTGATTTCTCAGGAATTGAAAGTGAATATTCAAAGCCTTTCGATTGGGGTGAAAGAAGGAATTTTTGAAGGACAAATAGCTCTAATGGTCAGCGATACCATCCATTTAGAGAAATTAGTAAACTCTTTGGAGCAAGTGGAAGGGGTTATTGAGGTGGAGCGTGGGGAGTGAGATGGTGTAGCTTCGAGCTACAATATGCAAATTTCATTACCATTCTTAAAAACTGAAAGAGAATTTAATTTCAATATTCTAATAAAATTTTCGACACTACAATTACTGAATTCATAAAATGATTGGAGATATCATACTGTTAGTTTTTGCCCTTGTCTTATTTTTTATGAGCTATGTTTATTTTTGTAAATTTTTTGATAATAAAAGGTTCCCATCTTTTGAAGTGCAATTATTTGGCAGCTTCATCACAGGATTCTTGTTTAGAAATTTAGGAAAAAAAAATTATATCTATTTGTCGCATTTATAAATATCTTTTTTGGTTTTGGCTCTTTGTCTTTAGTTGGGAAAGACATTTTTTTGATAATAAAAAGTAGCTTTTTTTAGTGTTGCTAACCCTAACTGTAGCTCGACTCTTGCCAAGTTACGCTCATCAAAAAGTTTTTTGGCGTATTATCCTTTGGATTTCTTTGGTGTTATCATATAAATCCACAGGACGAAAATCTTTAAAATCAATATTCCATCTAATATTTTGAATAAAATTGTTTTATTTTGTGTTATAATGTAGAATTAGTCCAAATTAAGGGACTATCATTTCATAAAATATGCAGCCACAGACCAACAACGTAGATTCAGTCAAGAAAATATTTACAGCGTACCTTGAAAATAGAGGGCTTCGCAAAACTCCTGAACGCTTTGCCATTTTGGAGGAAATATACTCTCGTGATGACCATTTTGATGTCGAGGAACTGTATATTTCTATGAAAAATAAAAAATATCAGGTTTCCCGAGCAACGGTTTATAATACTTTGGATGTCTTGGTGGAATGTGATTTAGTGGCAAAACACCAGTTCGGAGGGAATCAGGCACAGTACGAAAAATCGTATGGTCGTAAACAACATGACCACTTGATATGTACTGACTGCCACCACGTTACCGAATTTTGTGACCCACGTGTGCAAGGAATCCAGAATATGGTGGGAGAAATGTTGCAGTTTAATGTGATGCACCATTCCTTGATTTTTTATGGTTCATGTACCAAAACGGATTGTGAACACAAGAAAGCAATGCTGGCAGATATTGCAGTGCATGGCGAACGATAATTGCATAAAAAATCCTAATAGGTTTTTGAAACCTATTAGGATTAGTATAAAATTGTAACCTATATCTACTCAATCATATCTGCCTCGTCCAAGATATAATTCATCTCATAAATATCATCCGCATTGAGTTTTAGTTTGCCCGTAAATGTGTGCATTTCATCGGTTTTGTACTTTCTCACTTCGCTTTTCTTGGGTTTCAAAGACATGACCGATTCTGGACCTGCCCCACCACAAAAGAAACATTGGCTATACGGAAACGCCGATAACACGTACATATTCGTAGCCACATCCACAGGTATCACATAACCTTTGATGATGACTTCTTTATTTTCTAATCTTTTTAAAGGAGCTCCAAAAGTTGGATATAACATAAAAATGGATTCTTGCGGATACCATTTTTTCTTGAAAGAAACATCCTTCAACATATCCCAAGTGAGTTTTTCAGCGGGTAATGGGAGTGATTTGTTGTTGGAGTGATGCAGTGTATTTTCATCTAACTTTGTAGCTGAAATAAAGGTTGTGAGTATCAAACTCAAAGCTAATAATATCTTGATTTTCATGTGTTTATGATTTTAATGTACCACAAGCTTTAGCCTGTGATTGGAGTTTTAGAATACAAATACAGTCTTAAGCCTATCATTGTAGTTTTGAATACGAATACAGGCTGAAGCAGCCTGTGCTACGGTTATTCATCTGCCAAAGTCCTTGAAATATCAATTTTATAGATTCCCAAAGATGGAATGGCCGCTGCTAATAATCCGATAAATAAGGCTCCTAAAAATAGCCAAAATTCTTCCGTCAGCAAAGATAAAACGTTGAAGTCGTAATGAAAATTTTGTTCTACATTTTCTGACATAATCCAAAGCCCTAACCTACTCATAAATATCCCCACTACAAAACCTATTACGCTGATTATCAAGCCCTCTAATAACAACAGAAAGAATAATTTTGTTCGGCTTGCTCCCATCGAAAGCATCAGAGCCATTTCGTATTTGCGTTCTTTTAATGAATTATACAAAGATACAAAAACGCTCAATCCCGACACGATAATTATCACCAAGGCAATCAATTTCAGAGCGTCAATTCCAAAACCCATTAAAGCAAACAATCGGTTGATTTCAATGGCGGGCGTGGCGGTTTGCATCGTGGAATTTAGATTAATACTTCTTGCCATCATCATCCCCATAGCAGGGTTTCTGAATTTTACGAGCATCGAGGTTATCTGTTGGTCATCATGGTCATGAGTATCAGAATTCGGATTTTCTTCCAATAATTTCAAGGCGTTTGCTCCTTTTCCTTCCTCTTCGGGTTGGTGGCTTTCGTGAACTGCCCAAACGCTTTCTAAAGGCGTAATCATGATTTGGTCAAGAACAGAATTGGTGGTTTTCAAAATTCCTACGACCTTAAATTTCTTCTCTTTGTGAGCATCTCCTTCTGTATTAAATCCATGCTGTGAAGCAAAACTATCTCCTACTTTCAAGCCTAAATTTTTAGCTACTTTTGCTCCCAAAACCACTTCCATTACTTGTATGAAGGCTTTCCCTTCGGCAAATTGAGCTTCAAAATGGTCTAAATATTTCTGATTTGACCCCACAATCCGATAGCCTTGGTAGCTATCACCCATTGAAAGGGGAATGACTGATTTTACCAAGGGGCTACGAGTAAGACGATTGGCTTCTTCCATCGAAATATTACCCGTTGGCGCATCAATTTGATAGATACTTGATAAAATCAATTGCAAAGGACTTCCTTTTGCACCAATTACCATGTCAATTCCTGCCACATTTCGGGTAAATTTCTCTTCGATTTGTTTTCCTGCCAAAAGCAATAATGAAATAATGCCAATGCCCAAAGACATCAGTAAAATGCTCAAAAAACTTGTGAGAGGTTTATCTTTTAAATTGCTGGTTGATATTTTTAGTAAGTTCATAGTTCAATTCTCTTTGTAAACACATCTTTCAATCGTTGGTCGTGGGTAACTACTACTAAACTTGCTCCGATTTCTTGCGTTTGTTTTTTTAGTAAATCAATCACTTTCAGGCAGTTATCATCATCGAGGCTGGATGTTGGTTCGTCGGCTAAAATTACGGAGGGGCTATTCATTAAGGCTCGGGCGATGCTTACTCGCTGCTGTTCTCCTTGTGAAAGTTGCGTAGTTTTTTTGTTCAATAAATCCGCAAAACCCAAACTTTCTGCCAAATGTTGAGCCGTTTGTCGGGCAGAAGATTTTCCGCCTAAATAATTGGCTAACAACAAATTATCTATCACCGAAAGCGAATGAACAAAATGAGGTTTTTGATAAATAATCCCCACATTTTTTGCCCTAAAATTTGCCGCTTGGGCTACTGACAATTGACTAATTTCTTGATGATTTATTTGAATTTTTCCGCCCGTAGGTTTCAATAAAAGTGCCATCAGATGCAAGAAAGTGGTTTTTCCCTTGCCCGATTTACCCAAAATGAGCATCGTCTCACGGTCGGCACAGGAGAAATCTGGAAAAGTAAATTGCTTATCTGACGAATAAGCAAATGTTAGGTTTTGAGTGGCAATCATTTTTTCAGTGGACAATTAACAATGAATAATTAATAGTTTTTGAGGAAAAGTTATCATACAAATATAACGAAAACCCTTCACCTTTCCCCGTTTTTCCCAGGCGTTTGTCCAAACTTTTCTTTATACGCTTTGATGAAATGCGAAACGCTTTCGTAGCCAATTTCCATACTAATTTCAGAGACATTTTTATTCGTTTTTTCTAATTGCAAACCTGCATATTCCAAGCGTTTATTCTTAATCCAAAGAGCGGGAGAAGTGTTGAATTTTTCTTGAAAATCCCGTTTGAAGGCGGAGAGACTTCTTCCTGAAAGTCGGGAGAGTTCTTCTAAGGAAAGTGGTTTTAGATAATAGGAACTCATCAGATATTCCAAATCCACCTTTTCACCTTTGTACAAGCTAAACAAAATGCTTTTGAACTGTCCAGAAACGTCAATTTCAATGATATGCAGGAGTAATTCTTGGAGTTTTAATCGTAAAAAATGATTCAAATAAGGGGTTTCGTGGTGAAAATAGGGAAAGATGGACTCCGTGAATTTATTAAGACTTTCGGTAATTTCAAAAACTAAAAGTGTTGAGGCATCTTCATTGGTTAAGGAGGTATTTTCAAATAATTCCAAATGCAAACCCACAAATTCCTTCAATAATTTCTCATTAAAGAAAAAAACCAGACTTCTGTAATTGGTGTCAATTGTCTCCTGCATGAGATAATAGCCCCTGCGGATGAACACGATATGCCCCTTCCGCACGTGAATAGTTTGGGTGGGCGAAACGAATTTCTTTTCTCCTTCCAAAACAAAAATCACGGCGTGTTCTTCAAAAAAGACCTCATTCTTAAGCGGCGGGTCTTGGTTTCGGTACGCCACAAAAGTCATATCCTGAATCTTTAAGGATTGAAATTCTCCAGCGTGTATAAGGGAAGGTACTCGAATCATGGTTGATATTGATGATTTGATTCAACTTCCCGAAACAATATCCATTGCGGCAATGTCCATTGCGGATATAAAAACTTTCGGGAAGTTTCATCAAAGATAAATAGCTTAGACGGAATTGAAAAAGAAAATGGCTTACTAAGTTTAAAACTCAGCAAGCCATTTCTTCACTCTTATCTGCACAAAAATCTAAAATCCTAATCCTACTGCAAAGCCTCTATAATTGCCTGCAAAAGTATAAGAGCCGACTGCTGTAGCCATGCCCGAAGTCAAATTTATGCTATATAATTTTGTTGCTCCACCAACAGTCAACAATGCCCAAGCCTTATTTGAAGTTCCGCCAATATCAAATCCATTGCTTTCCGTTGGTACAATTCCTAATGAACCCACTTCCACCAATGTACCCGTATTTGGGGGGTCTTGCTTGAAAAGTTTGCCCGTTGAATAATCAATATCGTACAAAACGGTTGCGGTGCTTCCCGCAAAACTATTGGTATATGCCGCCGCACTGACTTTGGCAGTAGTCGGATTTATTGCACCATCCATGGCAGCAATAGTACCATCGTTGGGGTTCAAACGTAGATTTTGCCCTGCATTACTTACTACCCTTATTCTATCAACGGTTGGATTAAAATCAAACCCAAATGCAGTTCCATTCAATAAAGTAGCAAATGGAGCAGTTCCCAAAGCCGTTGCTACTCCTGTAGCAGTATTCAAAATATAGAGTCTGCTGGTGCTTCCCAAAGCCAGTAATTGACCAGTTGCTGGGCGAAAATCAATGCCCATAACGTTCTCCCCCGTTGCCAAACCCGTAATTACTTTAGAAATTGGCACTGGATTTTCTGGATTAAAAATCATCAGCATATTCCCATCATTCACCGCATAAGCCACAGGCGTAGTAGGAATGGCAATCCCGATAGCGTTGGTTAATGTACCAACAGTTCCTAAACTTTCTGCCTTGCCCGTGGTCAGATTTATATTGAATAAAGTGGGTTTTCCACCCATGTTATAAATGGCTAAACCTGCATTATTTGGTCCAATATCAAAACCGCCATCGCCTGCTATATCCACACCCAAAGCACCCACGGCTACCAATGTTCCGTTGTTGGGAGGGTCTTGCTTATAGAGCATATCTGTCTGAGGGTCAATATCATACAAAATTGTGATGGTGCTTCCTGCATAGTTTTCGGTATAGGCTGCCGATGTTATCATAGCCGTTGCTCCATTAATCACGGCATCAGTGGCGGCAACAGTTCCTAATTCTGGATGTAGCCTTAAATTTTGCCCTGTGCTTGTTACCAAACGAACTCTATCAACGGTTGGATTAAAATCAAAACCCACAGTAGTTCCCTCTACGGCGGGTGTGAATGAAGCTGTTCCTAATGGATTTGCTCGCCCCGAAGTCAAGTCAATGGCATACAAACGACTGGATGAACCCAAACCGTACAATTGTCCCGTAGCAGGTCTGAAATCAATGGAAATGATATTATCGTTGGTAGCTAAATTTGAAATTGCCACCATTGATTTTGCCGTTGTAAGGTTTTTAGCATTAAAAACACTCAATTGATTTCCCGTTGATAAAACATAAAAATCTAAATCGGGTGCAACGGGTGCAGGAGTTGTTGCTCCATTATCAGATTTACAAGCCGTAAAAGCCCACAAAATCAAACTAAATACCGTTGCTTTAGAAAGTAGTTGTGCTATTCTTTTCATAATTATTATAGTTTGTTGTTGAATTTATATTTCTACTTACGAGATTTTAGTCAGCAGGGTTTTATCAGATAAATAAAAATTATCAAAAATATTTGTGCAACAACATTGCAACTAAGACATTGACTTTATATATTTGCAACATTATTGCATTAAATAAACAGTAATTATGAAATCAACAAGAAAAAGTATTTTGATGGCTATGATGGCGATGGCTATGATGGCGGGTTGCAAAAAGGACGAACCTGCCCCCGTGGAAGACAATGAGAACTTGACAACGGTGAAATTAAAATTTACTGAAAGTGGCATAACTTCTACTTTTACCTTCAAGGATTTGGATGGTGCAGGAGGAAATACTCCTACGATTGATAAAATTTCATTGAAGCCTAATAAGACTTATACGATGGTTGTGGAGATTTTGGATGAATCTAAAACGCCTGCCAGTATTATTTCAGATGCTATTTATGATGAAAGAGACCAGCACCTTTTTGAGTATGTACCAACGCCAGCATCTATATTAACAGTTACAACCACCGACAAAGATACTCGTGGTTTGCCAGTAGGATTAACTGCAAGTGTGAAAACTGTTGCAACTGGAACGGGAAAATTACAGGTAGTTTTGCACCACCAACCACCCGTAAATGGTAAGATTGTGAAAGACGGAACTTATAAGATTGGGAGTGTTGATTTTGATGGAGCTTTTGAGGTAGAGGTAAAGTGATTTTGCAACCACATAGGTAGGATAGCGAAGTTTAGGGTTTTTAGAAAAAAATAACCATATAGGTAGGATAGGGAGGTTAGGGTTTTAGAAACAATATTTCCTCAAAACCTAACCTTCCTATCCTACCTATGTGGCAAAAACTCTTTCTTAAAAACCAGTCTGCAATTTTATTCCAGCTGTACTGTACAATACTTTGGCATTGGGTCGTAATTCGATATTTTTCAATACCCCATTTTCATTTACTGTTACGATATGGTTGTTGTTGATAATGACCATATCTCCTGCTAATGGTTTTCTACCAATGTCCCAAGTTGTTCCCATTTCCCAATTTCCAGAAGTTATACTGGTAACTGTTCCCCCAATTCTACTGCCCTGAAATTCGTAAGCTCCAATATCAACAATTCCACCGTTGAAACGTCTTAAATTTCCCATCAAATCTTTATCAGGCAATCCAATCATGCCGTTATCTCCTGCATCAATGGCGGGTGAGGTATTGGTCAATTTATAGTCTCCTGATAGCGTAGGGGACAATCCGTAAGGAAATAAATTAACAAATTGAGGATTAAGATTAATGTTTCCAACACCTGGGTAACCGCCTTCCACAATACTGTATGAAATGATGGATTGTATATCATTAGAAGGCGTAATATTGCCCCACAAGATTGAATTTTTAATCACGGGTGTACTGCTTGAATTGAATACTACTCCATTAGTTCCACCATTTCCTGCCATAGTGGCATTGGTAATGGTCGGATTAGAGCCATTATTATACATTGCCCCACCCGTGCCTTTGTTACCTGCCATTAAGATTTCTTTGTAAATAGGATTACTACCAAGATGATAAGTAGCCCCTCCAAAAGTGGCTTGATTATTCATAAAAATAGAATTTTTCACGGTTGGATTACTATTATTAGTGGCAAATAATCCTCCGCCTTGTATGGCATCATTACTGATAATTTTACAATTAATAATCATGGGTGAACTTCCACTATCCAAACCAATTCCTCCACCATCATTAATTGACAAAGGCTGAACCGTTGGATCAGGCAAAGGACGTGTACGATCGGAAGTAAGATTAGCGTTTCCTCCCATTATCGTAAAACCGTCTAAAATAGTAGTATTGCTTACACCTATAAATGTTACTACGTGGTATGAGTTATCGCTTACTGTTAATAAAGACCCAATTTCACCGCTTAAAATCGTTGGATTTGCCCTAAAATCTCGTTGATTTTGAGCCACTTCCGTTCCCACAAATCCACCAAATAACATGGCTCCATTGGGAATATTAAAGGAAATCGTTCTATCAGTAGCAGTTGGCTTATAAATTCCCTGTGCTACCCAAATTTCTGAATTAGTAGGAGCTAATGACAGAGCAGTTTGGATATTTCCATAAGCGGTTGCCCACGAGTTACCATCTTGTGTTGGGGCGGCAGCATTGGCAATGTTAACAAATACTACAGTAGCAGTAGGAGGTATTATGATAACGACATTGGTTGTAGCCATTGCGGTACAAGTTCCTGATGATGTAATTGTTACCGTATAAACTCCTGCCATACCCGAAGTTGCCGAAGCAATGCTTGGGTTTTGGTCTGTGGAAGCGAAACTATTAGGTCCTGCCCAAACCTGACTTGTGCCACCTGTAGATGAAGAAGTAAGATTTATTGGACTGCCAACCGTTACGGGTGAATTACTTCCTGCCGTTGCTCCTGTGGGTGGACTACAACTGGTCGGCACTGGATTTACCACTACGTTTGTCGTTGCTGTTGCAGCACAAGTTCCTGATGATGTAATAGTTACCGTATAAACTCCTGCCATACCTGAAGTTGCCGAAGCAATAATTGGGTTTTGGGCAGTAGAGTTAAAACTATTCGGTCCTGCCCAAACTTGACTGGTTCCACCCGTAGATGAAGAAGTAAGATTTATTGGACTGCCAACCGTTACAGGTGAATTGCTTCCTGCCGTTGCTCCCGTGGGGACAGCATTCACAGTGGCTGAGGTTGTAACTATTGCGGTGCAACCTCCCGCACCTGTTACTATTACTTGATAAGTTCCCGTTGCAGCAGGAGTGGCAGATGGTATCGTTGGATTTTGAGCCGTGGAACTAAATCCATTCACGCCTGTCCATGCAAAAGTACAAGTAGAAAGAGCTAATTGACCTCTTATTTCACCTCCAGGGAAGTTAGCATTATGAATATTTACATAAAGCCCCCCCGATGCTAATGCCGTTGCTTGTGGTGCAGTAAGGGTGAAACTATTTGAATATGTTCCACTAACTGCACTCGGGAAACCAGTGAAGCCAACAATTACTGCACCATTAACACCGACTGCTGCACTATGAATATGAGCTGCTGTTGCGGCTGCCGACAAACCATTAAAGGTAACATTTACAGTTATTAAATTTGATACTGGGTCGAATGTACCCGTTACACTACCTGTTGCTGTTGAAGCATTTGCAGGAACTTCTGAGGCTCCGCTTAAAGTAGCTGATATTGAACCAGTACAAGTAGCCGTCAAATTTAATGGCGTTTCTGCACAAATGGGAGAATTGCTACTAATAGTTGCCGTCGGTGTTACACAACTCGTTGGAATAGGATTTACCACTACACTTGTCGTTGCGGTTGCCACACAAGTTCCTGAAGATGTGATAGTTACCGTATAAACTCCTGCCATACCTGAAGTTGCCAAAGCAATGATTGGGTTTTGAGCAGTAGAGTTAAAACTGTTAGGTCCTGCCCAAACCTGACTCGTTCCACCCGTGGATGAAGAAGTAAGATTTATTGAACTGCCAACCGTTACGGGCGAATTACTTCCTGCCGTTGCTCCTGTGGGTGGGCTACAACTGGTTGGCACTGGATTTACTACTACGTTTGTAGTTGCATTTGCCACACAGGTTCCCGTTGTTGCGGTTACACTAACAGTATAAACCCCTGCCATTGCCATAGTTGCTGACGAAATATTTGGGTTTTGGGCAGTAGATGTAAATGAGTTAGGTCCTGCCCATGCAAAGATTGTTCCTGTAGTGTTAGCGGTTAAATTGATTGTTCCACCTACCGTTACGGGCGAATTACTACCTGCTGTTACTGTTGTTATGGCTATAGTTATGGTTGCAGGTGTTGAAGTGTTTGACGGACAACTTCCATTCTGAATCACGGCTCGGTATTTGGTCGTTTGGGTCAGATTGGAATAGTTCAGGGTAGTGGTAATATTGGCAATCGTGTTTACATTTGCAAAGTTGTCTATCGAAGATTCCCAACGCAATATCGTACCTGTATGGCCACTCAAAGTTAAAGTTCCTGAATTAGAAGAACTACACGATGTGGCATCTGAACTAACTGCACCTCCAACTGAACCTATTGTAAAAGTAGCGGCGGTGCGACAGGTAGGATAGAGTGCATTTGCTACATAAAAAGTAGTTGTGCCTATCGTTGAAGTATTTGGAATACCCGAACCTGCCAAGCCTACTGGATTAAAGATTTCACCAGTTGTGAGAACAGAACCACCAGAAGCCGCTGTGTACCAATTATTTACACCTCCTGAAAAAATAGCAGGATTGGATTCTATCGTGAAAGTACCAGTTACACCAGATGAATAGGTACTTACAACAATAATATAGGTTGTACCAGCCACCAAGTTATAAGCTAATTTTGAAGAATATGTCAAAGCACCACTATCATCATCTCCAATCAAAAAATTCGTAGCTGGCGAAGCAGCAGTGAAAGAAGTTTGATACAAACTCATGTAGGTATCATACGGATCTGCCCCTGTAAGTGCAGCCGCTATAATCTCAAAACTGGTATTTCCAGATGCAGGTGCCACAAATGTAAAGGTTTTGTAATAGGCAGTTACACCCGAAGATACATACGTAGTTACACCGTTTCCGTCTGCTCGTACATAAGTTGGTGAAGCATTGGTCAATGAGCCATTTATGGTGGTGGAAGGCAAAACAGGCACTACCAAACCTTGACCACTCGGTACAGTTCCATTTTGGCAAACTGAATAAGAAGCAACCGTTGGACTTACGGTTGGATTAACCGTAACATTAACCGCTTGTTGAACTAATGACCCACAAGGATTGGGACTAATCGTGAAAAGATAGGTTACCGTTATTGGATTTGTGGTAGTATTAATCAACGTTTCATTCACGTTTGCATTACTTCCACTACTGGCTGCATTACTAATTCCTGCTACTGTAGCCCGTGTCCAGGCGAAGGTAAATGTTCCCGCAGAACCTGTTGTAGCAGTATAATTAAATGGTTGATTACTACAAACTGTATTAGAAGTTACAGAATTTAAAGTGGGGAAAGCACAAAAATTTGTCGTATAAACTCCTCTACCATGAGTAGCTACGGCAACTGTGCCATCAGAGGTACGATAGCGTAACATATAACAACTTACGTTAGCTAATGATGCATTGGTAGGTTCCCAACCTGGATTGGTTAGCGTTACATCACTACTTGAAAAAACCCCTAACTCCGTTGCTAAAAGTACCTGCTTTCTGTTAACTGGATTGAATAAAGCAAAACGGACAGGTATATCAGGCAAACCATAACCTACCTCATCTTTACTTATCCAAGTTGCCCCACCGTCAGTAGTATAATGAACAGATTTAACACCATAGCTTGAACGAGTTACTAATAATTCATTTTCAGTAGCCCCAATTTCTACACATGAAACTACCCCTGCAAAACCCGTTGCAATGGTGGTGGAAGCTTGTACACCTCCAACATTACCCGCATTAACAATTTTAATAATATCACCATTTCTCCCTCCTACATAAACGGTATTATCGTTTAGTCCGCACCTTATCAAAGAAGTACCACCTACGGTTGTATGAGTTATGGTAGTGGTGGAAGTTGCTCCTCCAATCCCCGCAACACGATTCATAGTAGTATTACTTTTTTCAGCATAAAGTACGTTTTGACTACTATTATAGTCAGAAGGTCCAACGAATTGCGTACCACTTGTATTCAAACTGGTAAGAACATTGGTGGCAGCATTATAGAAATTATAAGCCCCAATTTGATAAGACGTTATCTGAAAGTCGGGTTGGTCTTGGTCAATAAAACACAGCATTCCATCGCCTCCTGAAACTGACGTACCTCCTCCCACGGTATTTAGAGAAGAGTTTATCCTATGCGTTCCATTATCTTGAGCTCCTGCCAGAACGTAACCATCACCCGCAACATTTTTAATAGCTGCACCATAATATTGAGTGACGTTGAAACCATTGTTTCTCATGTTAAAAGTTGGCGTACCAGTAGCGGTATTACCATAATCAGGCGAATAATAAATCCCTCCGTCATTACCATTAACCACCTCATTAGGAAATCCTGGTCGAAATACAATGGCATGATGATCTGGATGAAGCCCTTCCCCAAAATATCCTCGGGTTATCCACGTTGAGCCATTAATAGTACGTCCAACTACATTTCCTCCTCCAATCACAACATTAGGGTCATTGGGTTTTACTGCCAAAATCAAATCATACCAAGCTTGATTTCCAGTAAGGCTTGAAGAAGGCGTGGCATCACTCCAAGTAGCTCCTGCATCAGTAGATTTTCTCAACCATGCAGTTGTATAACTACTGGACTGAGTAATGGCATAAATAACTTGGGTTGCTCCTGATGTGGAAGGTGCTAAGGCAATTTCTGTTCTATATTGTGCAGCATCAGACGTGATTTGTGTCCAAGTTGTTCCTGCATTAGCTGTTTTAAAAACTCTACTGCCTTGATTACCAGCATTGCCAAAAGAAGCGTAAATTACGCCGTCAGAACCGATTTCTAAATCAGCAGCAAAATTATTTACTGGTGCAACAGCTCCAGCAAGAGTGGTTGGTTTTAAATTGATTGTCCAAGTAGCTCCTCCGTTAGTAGATTTATAAACCCCTCCCTGAGTAGCGGCAAAAACAGCACCAGTGCTATTAACAATTATTTTTTGTACGTAATTAAAATCTGTATTACTGGCAGTAGAAGCCAACTGTGTCCAGTTTACCCCTCCGTTACTACTCTTCCAAATCCCTGCCCCTTGCTGAGCATCTCCGTTGAACCAACCTTCACCCGTTCCTACGTATATATTTTGAGTATTGGCAGGGTCAAATACAACAGATGAAATAGCAATATTTGCCCAAAAATCATCTACTTTTTGCCAAACAGTAGCCGCACTGGTGATATCGGTATTATACCAAAGTCCCCCTCCTACTCCACCAGCCCATACTTTTTTGGCGGTAGCATCATTGGGGTCAAATACTACGGCTCTTGTTCTTCCACCAATATTGTTTGGACCACGCTCATTCCACGTAATGCCGCCAATGGCAACATTTTGGTTTAGTCGCTTTTTAATTTCTTCACGGGCTTGTATTAGCCTTTCTATGGGAATTTTGCCCGTAGCTGGGTCTCTAATAAGTGCCATTTCAGCTTCCATTCTGGCTCGTGGGTCGTCCACTTGAGCAACAATACTGAACGAAAGGAAAATTAACGGGAGAAAATACAGGATTTTGAGTAATGTCTTTTTCATAGTAATTGCTTTGGAAATAATAAATTAGCACTTATTAATTCATCAATGATTGATTGAAAGATGATTCTATACCCTATTCGTGAAAGTTTTAATGCGTGATTACATTATATGCCTAAGTGTATGGCATCAAGATTTGAAAGGATAATAGCAGTAGAATGCGCAAAATAATGCTCCAATTTAGCAATATTATATTTAACCAACAATCAATACATGAAAATAGTCAATTTATTTATTTTACGGTTAAGAAAATACGTCAATATAAAAATTTTACACTATTTTTTCTCATTCCGACATCTATCCGAACAATATTTTACTTCTTCCCAAATCTTTTCCCATTTCTTCCGCCAAGTAAAAGGTCGCCCGCAGGTTACGCATATTTTTGTGGGAAGGTTAGATTTCTTTATTGATTTCATTGATTGAATATTGTACAATTTTAAGCCAATGGATAAGATTATCCGTGGCACGGCTAAAACTAATTATTTTGTACTCAATATTTCATACGTTTAGCCTTGCCACGGATTTACTATCGGGACGGCGTAAAAGTATTGATTGACGTGCCTATTGTTTAATCAAAATCTGATGCGAAGTACCGCCCGAAGGTTTTTGTTTTATGTCCATTTTTGCCTTCATCAACTCAATTCTCGACTGAATACTTTTTAGTCCTAAACCTCCTTTTTTGATGGCTTCCTCGAAATTATAACCTATGCCATCATCAGCGATTCGGAGTTCGATTTGGTTGTTTTCTTGCATCAATTCTATATCAATAATACTTGCTTTTGCATGACGTAAAGCATTATTAATAAGCTCTTTAACGATAAAATAAATGTTTTGAGGAATGTTGTTTTCGAGTCGTTCTTCAATATTTGTTGTATAATTTATTTCGAGATTATGATAGGTTTTATTGAGGTTGGCAACCAAATTCTGAATTGCCGCCACAACGCCATTATTTTCAAAATCTGGTGGCATAAGGCTATGTGAAAAACTACGGATGTCGCTTGTTATTTCATCAATATTTTTAATTCCATCACTCAAAATATTGGTTTCATTATTGAGGTTCTTTTTTTCAAAATCCATCTTCAACGACTCCAATTTCATTTTTACGATACTCAAATCAATTCCTACGCCATCGTGCAACTCCTTTGCGAGCCGTGAACGCTCCTGATTTTGCATTTCAATGCCCGTTTCGTAAGCAATTTGTTGATTTTTACTTTTTTCTTGCAATAATTTTTCTCGTTCATCTGCATATTGTTTTACCCTATACGCCAGCCACAAACACAAAACTACAATTTCAAAAATTATCATTTTGGCAGTTTCGTACTTATGATTGTGGTAAATCGCAGGCAGAAGCTGGACATTTTCAAGCATCAATACCCCCCCTTTGATGAACAATGGAGTTCCCGCCAAAAAGTAAACCAATGAAGCTGTCCGTTCTTTTTTCTTAAAAATAGAATAGAGTAGCAGAAACAAAGAAGCTAAAATTGGAAGCCAAAAATAAACCGAAAAAAACCAACTAAAATAATATTTGGCTTTGACTGTATTGATATTTTCGAGAGGGGTAAAAAAAAGAAAAATTAGTAAAAAGCCTATAAAAATGAGGTAATTGACCCATTTTACAAGGCTTTTTGAGTGATAATATTTTATTCTCAGAAATTCACCGACAAAAAGTAAATTGGAAGTTATAAATAGTGTAAGAAAAACATTAGGCACGTTTCGCCCAGAAAGTGTAAGAAAACCATCGAAGTAACAGTCGCCATGAATACCCACTGTGGTGATAACTTCACCCATTTGGGCAAAAACATAGAGCGTATAATAGAAATAGACTTTTTCTTTGAGTAGCACAAAAAGAAAAATATTTAGAATAATAATGATGAAACCAATGCCAGCAAACCAACCCCAAAACTCTTTGGCATTGAGGGTTTCTTCGAAAAATACATTTTCTATTTCAATATCAATTGGTAATCTCACCGAACCCTGAACTTTAATGGTTCGGATATATAATTCGATTTCTTCGTTGGCTTTTAAAGTATATTTATATAGATTATTATAGCTATTAAGCGGTTGCTTTTGACGTAAAGTTCGCCAACCCATTTGTGTAGATTTTCCTATTAAAATGCCCTTCTTGACTACGAAATACTGCACGGTATCAATATACGCCATGAGGATTTGAGTATAAATATTTTCGGATTTTGAACTATTATTTTTCACTAAAACTCTCGCCCAAACAACATTCGGGTTAAAGCCAACACTTGGAATATTATTTTTAGCAAACCTAAATTTGGAAGTTTTAGTAATTTCTTTAATACTCATTTTGCTGGTCGAATCTATAAAAAATTCAATATTCCCTTTTTCAATTTGGCAAAAGCCACTGAAACTCAAAAGCAAGGACACCAACAAAATGGAAATGTTTTTTTTCATCAATCAATTTTTTCTTCAAAGCTACACTTTTCACCGTATTTAAAAACTACACCTTTTAGGGTATTTTTTAATATACCTTTTTTAGTTGATGTTTTTTACTTTTAAAATGCTGAATTTTGTTAAATAAATTTCATTCCAAATATTATGGAGAAACTTATTTTAAGTAATTTTTAAAGTATTCAAACGCAATTTTGAAAATGTAAAGAAAATATAAATAGTAATCGCAGCGGCGACCCACTTCTAAATCTCAAATCAAAATGACTATCCTCATCGCCGACGACCATCAGTTATTTATCGAAGGGCTTTCGATGCTCGTTTCGAGGATTGAAGGCATGGTTATTGTCGGTCAAGCAAAAAATGGAAAACAGGTAATCGAAATCCATCAAAACCAAAAAGTTGATTTGATTTTGATGGATTTAGAAATGCCCGAAATGGGCGGAATTGAAGCAACCGAAATCATCAAACGTGATTCACCAAATACAAAAATTATTGCCGTAACAATGCTCAACGACTACAATACCATCAAAAAAGCATTGAGAAGCGGCATGGATGGCTATGTGGTAAAAAATTTGGGAATTGCCGAATTACAAAAAGCCATTGAAACCGTGATGAATGGGCAGATTTATATGAGTCCTGAAATTATTAATATTTTGGCTTTGGGTGTAGCTGGCAGAAAACCCAATCAGGCGTATGTTCCCTCACTCACAAGGCGTGAAAAAGAAGTCATTGAATTGATTATAAAGGGTTTGACGAACGAAGCCATTGCTGAAAAACTATTTTTAAGCCCGCTCACAGTAGGCACGCACAGGAAGAATGTACTTTCTAAATTGAACCTCAGAAATACGGCAATGCTTGTAAAATATGCAGGGGATTATCCAGAAATCTTGGACTGATTAAACCTAATTTAGCGATAATTTTTAAGCACCAAATCTGCGAGGTTTGGTGCTTTTTTTATTTGATTATTCTCCTTTTTTGAAGAAACTACACCTTTTGTGGTAGTTTTTAAAATACCTTTTTTAGATGATTTCTTGCCTCAGTTTCTTGCCGAATTTTGTAAAGTATTTAAAACCTTATTAAAAATCATGAAATCTAAAAAACTAATTCTCAAATTACTATTTTATGCTATCATCGTTTCGGTGGTGGCTTGCAAAGCCCCGGTTGGCGACATCGGCCCTCAGGGTGCAACAGGTACAACTGGTGATAAAGGCGACAAAGGAGCTATTGGTGACAAAGGGGCATACAGTGGCTTCGTTTCAGCTTGGACTGAAATCAAACCAGCCCAATGGAAACTCAGTGGAACAAAGGCAGTTTTTACACAAACTGATGCCAATTTGACTCAAACTATCCTCGACCAAGGCTTGATTTTAGCTTATTATCGCCCCCTTCCCGAAGACGAAAGCAGTGCCGTCATTTCCCTTGCTGATGAAACCAATACGTATTTATTCACTTTCAAAACAAACGTTGGCTCATTAGATTATGAACTGAACTTCAAGTCGTCACAAGTGATTAATCCGAATCTTGAAGACTGGAATATCAAGGTACGATACATCTTGGTACCTCCTGCCAAAACAGGGAGATTAGCACAAGTAAATTGGAAGGATTATAACGAAGTTAAAAAAATATTAAACCTTAACGATTAAAAAATGAAAACAATAAAAACTATAGCTATACTAAGCATTTCTTTGATTGTATTGATGAATTGCACAGGCGAAAAAGGTGAAATTGGTCCCAAAGGAGTAGCTGGGCAACAAGGAGCAAAAGGCGACAAAGGCGATACTGGAGCCAGTGGCGAATTTCCGAAAACCCAAACGGGAAGTTTTACGATAAAATTATCCGATTGGAAAACCAACACTGTTTATACAGCCAATGATTCTTATTATGCAGTTGTTCCCGTAACTGCTATCACAAAAGACGTTTTAGACAAAGGCATGATAAGTGCTTGGTGGGTGTTTACGGCAAGTCAACAAATTCAGTTACCTTTTGATAGAAATGCCAACAGAATATTGTTCATATCCTACCTCGAAAAAGGCGAAGGGCGAATACGCATTGATATTTACCCATCTATTAATTCAATCATCGCTACCAAACCAACCGTAGATTGGAATTTCCGATGGGTTCTCAATTAGTTATTTCCAAAACTTCAAAATAAAATCAACATGAAAAATATACAAATTTTATTCATTTTCACTTTGCTTTTTTTCATTTTTGCCTGTAAAAAAGGCGAACAGGGTGATATTGGTCCCGCAGGCACAACAGGGACAAAAGGTACAACGGGCGACAAAGGCGATGTAGGCATCACCAATTCGAAAGGAATGTTAGTTTCATCATGGGTAGAAGTAAAAGCATCCGATTGGATAGTGGTAAATACTACTCAATATAATGTTGCATTTACTTTGGCTTCGCTCACAGCCGATATTGCCAATAAAGGTAATGTCTATTTCTATATGCAGCCTTCGGGAGCAAGTTATGTTTATCCCATGCCATATTCAGAAAGCAATGGAGCAAAGTTTTATGCAAGTTTATTGAATTCAGCCAACACCCAAGGCTTTGTTTTAAATTATGGTTTCATCCCACAATTAGGAAGTGCCAAACTGACGACTAATTACAAATTTAGATTAGTGATTGTTCCTGC
Source organism: Cytophagales bacterium (assembly GCA_031423975.1). Classification (GTDB taxonomy): domain Bacteria; phylum Bacteroidota; class Bacteroidia; order Cytophagales; family Spirosomataceae; genus Arcicella. The sequence continues at coordinate 25,862 of JANPGQ010000536.1, forward strand.
TGGTGCTCGTATTGCGGCAGGTATTGATTGGGATAATTATGATTCTGTAAAAAATTATTTAAACCTAAACGATTAGACAACCATGAAAAAATACGCAAATTTATTTACAATTACCATTTTGCTTTTCTTTGTACAATTTGCCTGCCAAAAGGCTGAAATTGAAAGCAATATGGTTCAAAAAAATGATACTTCTATTAATCAATCAAGTTTTCAGAGCGAAGGTTCTTTACTTAGAAATAAAATGATAGAAGCTCGAAAAAGAGGCAACTTGAAGAAAGAATCGCCTATTCTTGATTTTCAAAATGGGGTAGAATTAAGAAAAAATGCCAGAATAGCTGCCGCAGACAAGGGTTGTGGTAAATTTAGAATGATTACTACTTCTTTTCCAAAATTTAACTATGACGAAGTCAATGTTATAACTTACAAAGCCAACAATCTGATTGATTATATAGATTATAGCTATAGCGATAACCCATCCTCTAATGGTAGATTATCATTTACCTATAAGTCATTAGGCTCGGTGATAGAATTGTCCTATAAATATGCTGACGGATTTGTGCTTGAAAACCAAGACCAAATTTACTTAAATCCAAAAGGACATGCAGTCGTTTGGTTTCATGATTTTAGTAATTATATATACGAAAAGCCTTATAGAGAGAATATCACCTATAATTCTGCGGGTTATCCAACTGCTTTTGAACATACAATTGACGGTAACATAACTATGATCTTGCAAAAGGTTAAGTACACCTCAACAATGAACATTGAATCCATTTCGGATGGGATATCAGGCGAATTACAAACCTTTACTTATGATTTGACACGCCCCAACAAAGTTACATTAAGTTATCATCCAATTTATTTCGATTATAGCCACGTGTATGGTCTTGACAGTCCTAACAACATAACCAAGAAAGAAGTAAAAGACCTATCTGGAAAATTAATTGGGACTGTAGAAGTACAAAGAGAATTTAATGCAGATGGCTATCCTACAAAAGTTACTCGTAAAATCAATGGAGTAGCTGAAGAAATTTTTAAAGATATAGCTTACGATTGCAGAAACTACAATATTTCGCAACCTCGTAGCTATAAATAAAAAAATATGTTGAATTACTTTTAAAAAACTTTAAAAAAATGAAAAAAATAATTGCAATTGTTTTTCTTTTATATGGATTTACCACAAAAGGGCAATTTATAGAATGTCCCGTGGTACAAAATGCCGTAAAAAATGGCTCTAAACCAGATGCAGAACTATTTAAAAAATTAATACGATGCAAAAAAGGCGAAAAGTCTGTACCAGCAAATGATGAGGGAGGGGTATTGGTTGAAATTGCAAATATACAAATAGGTTCACCAAGACTATGGTCTTACAGGCAAGATATTGGTAGTGGCTCAACCAACACTATTGTTTATCCCGTAAAAGCAATTTTTACTGTAAAAACATTGTATCGAAAAGCCACCGAAGTAGAAGAAGGATGGGGACGAATATTGAATTTTTATGTAAATTCATTTGGAGAATGGCAAATTGGTTCTGAAGAGCCTATTCAAAGCCCAAAAGTTAAGCGAATTCCGAAATAAAAATATAGTTTATGTTAAACCTGACAGGCTTTAGAAACCTGTTAGGTTTGATTGTCAAGCACTTATGATTTATAAATAAAATAAACTACATTCAAACGGGGACTTACATTATAAAGCTATATAATTAACTTTTTACATCAAAACCCCAATCATCGCTTTTCATTTCTACATCTATCCGAACAATATTTTACCTCCTCCCAAACCTTTTCCCATTTCTTCCGCCAAGTAAAAGGTCGCCCGCAGGTTTTGCATATTTTTGTGGGAAGGTTTGATTTCTTTATTGATTTCATAATCCACTGATTGAATATTTATAATTTTACTTATAAATCAAAAAACAAAAATATAAGCACATTGTTATAACATCAGCTATGGAAAACCAGTCAACAGTAACGAATCACTCATCACTTAACGATTACCCCACCATCATCTCTCAAGCCATTCAATGGGGTGAAATGGATGCTGCCAATCATGTTAATAATGCCGTGTATATGCGTTATTTTGAGACTGCCCGTATAGAATTTTTCAACCAAATTGGCTTCATGGATTTCACGGGTGATGAGGGCATTGGACCTATCTTGGCTGAAGTCAATTGCAAATACAAAGCCCCTCTCACATTCCCCGACAATATCCAAATCACGGCACGAATATTGCCCAATTCCCTAACGGAATTTGGTTTCACTATGCAACACATTGTGTTCAGTGAAAAGCTACAAAGAGTAGCCGCCGAAGGGACATCCAAAATCGTTTGTTATGATTATAAAAACAAATGTAAAGCCCTGATTCCGAAGGAATTGATTGATAAATTGGTTGGTTAGGGATTAGGGAAATAAGGATTAGTAAATTTGGAATTATTTTTTCCTTAATTTTCAATTCCTAATCCCCAATCACCCAATCCCTAATTACCTGCCCAAAAACATACGCAATGAACCGCCATTCATTAATAAACCCATTATCCGCTTACCTGTGGTCAGTGTTCACTGGGTCGCCCAGACTGACCAATCTGTTACGGTTTTTCATCCTGTACGTCCTCTTGCACGTATCCGTATTTACACACGCCCAAAAGCCATCCCCTAAAATTATTTCGCAAAAAACAATTGGCGGTTCGCTCAACGAAACCCTTAATTGCACATATCCCACAACCGATGGAGGCTATATTTTGGGTGGACAAACCATATCTTCAAATGGTGATATATCGGGTTCTCGCAAAGGGCTTTCTGATGCCTTAATTGTGAAAATTAATGCCGCAGGAAGCATTGAATTTCAGGTAAGTTTGGGCGGTTCGAGAGACGATATTATTACCTCCATCAAAGAAACATCCGACCAAGGATTTATCGTTTTGGGAACAACCGCATCGACTGATGGGGACTTTTCTACCAATCATGGAGGCAATGATATTTTTGTAACTAAACTCTCAAAAACAGGCTCAATTCAATGGAATAAATGTTTTGGGGGAACATTGGATGAAAAAAGTGGCGAGATGGTAGTAAGTTCAGAAGGCGGATATTTATTCACGGGCAGTGCCAAATCTTTCAATGGCGACCTCACGGGCGAATCCCCCATTGATGCCGATGGATGGATAGTAAAAATCACAAATACGGGGTCAATTGCTTGGCATATCCTCCCCAGCGGAACGTTTACGGATATTTGTAAAGCCGCCAAACAACTGCCAAACAAAAACTATGTGGTAGTCGGTAATATCGGTAGTGCGGCAGGGGCAAATCAGCGAGAAGATATTTTCACAACTTTGATTGACCCAACAGGCAATATCATCGGACAAATGAGCATGGGTGGCACTCGTCAAGACCTTGCCAGTAGCTTAGAAGTTACGCCCGATGGTGGTTTTGTGATTTTGGGAAAAAGTAATTCCAACAACGGAACAATTACCAAAAACCAAGGAGATTTTGACGTTTGGATTTTGAAAATGACTCAAAATTTGCAATTAGATTGGCAAAAAACCTTTGGCGGAAGTGCCGTTGATGGCGGTGCAGGAACGGACACTTATGGTGGCATCCAAGCAACGGATGATGGAGGCTACGTTTTCACGAGTTCAACTAATTCCAAAAATGGTGATATTGAGTTGCCTACAACTGCCTGGACGGGTTCACAAGCCCGTGTGTGGGTCGTGAAATTGAACTGCAAACAGGAAATTCAATGGCAAAAAGTGTTAGGTGGTAATGCGGGAGATTTTGGCGTTTTCGTGAAGCAAATTGATGACAAAGGTTATGCCGTCAGTGCTAATACCAATTCAAACGATGGCGATGTTTTGGGCAATAAAGGCGGTCAAGATTTTTGGCTCATCAACCTTTCGCCAGACCCAAAATTCAAACCAAATCTTGCCGTTTCGGGACCTTTGGAATTTTGCGAAGGCAACCAAATAAAACTCAATGCCGACATGGGACCCCTCTATAATTATCAATGGCAAAAGAACGGTATTGACTTGCCAACCGAAAAAAATCCAAAGATAACCATCACAAAATCAGGCGAATACAAAGTAATTATTACACCCAAAGATTGCCCAAAACCGCAAGCTGATACCGCCGTGAAAGTAGTGGTTAATCAAAAACCAATTTTGGGTTTGCCAAAAGATACCACTTTTTGCAAGAATCCGATGCAACTAAACGCCAAGAATATTAGCGGGGCGGTTTATCAATGGTCTTCGGGAGAAACCTTGCCGAGTATCTCTCCCACCAGTTCGGGAACGTATAAGCTAAACGTTAAAGTGGGCGGGTGCGATGTGGATAGTAGCGTAAATGTCAAAGTCAGTTCATCGCCCGTTTTGATTCTTGCCAACAAGATTGAAGCCTGTTTCGATATCAATACACCCTATATTTTGAGTGAAGATTATGACCCGACTTATATCTACCAATGGCTACCCAACCATGAAACCGCCAATAGCATAACGGTCTCAAATCAAGGTATTTATCAGTTAAAAGTAAGCAATGCAGATGGTTGTTTTACCGAAAAAAAGGTAGAGATGGTTCAGAAATGTGTATCCAGAATACTCGCCCCCAACATCTTTACGCCCAACGGCGATAGCGACAACGATGTATTCTGGATTATTGCCGAAGACGTAACAGATTACCAACTAAAAATCTATAACCGTTGGGGTGAAATGGTGTTTATGAGCCAAACCGATTCAGATGTTTGGGACGGAATTTATCGCTCTGAAAAAGCTCCAGAAGGCACTTATACTTGGCAATTAACCTATAAAAATGCCAAACAACCTTTGGAGGTTTTGACGCATTCGGGAACGGTTTTGTTAGTGCGGTAGTTTTTAGGTAAGTGGAGCAATGATTTTATTTACGATGCCTAAAAAATACATTTTTACTACTTTTTCGCCTACTATTTTTTATATTTTTATACAATTTACGGGTACTAAAAATATGAAAAGTGATTTAGGCATTCGGCTTTCCTTGGAAAATTTCTCTACTTATCCTCCAATCAATGTATTTCCATTATATGCGGTTTCTACTTTGAGACAGGATTGAAAAATAGGGTAAAAAATGGGACTTGATAATTTCAAGTCCCATTTTTATCAACCCACCGAATCCATCTCAAAAGGCAAAACCTTAATCCTCTTCCCCGTCAATCTAAAAATGGCATTAGTCAAAGCGGGGGCGATGGGTGGTAATCCTGCTTCGCCCATACCGCCTGGATTTTCCAAACTTTCCATTACGTGTACTTCAATCGGGAAACTTGCCTCTGACATTCTCAGCATTTGGTAATCGTGAAAATTGTTTTGTTGTACTTTTCCATCCACAAAAGTAATCGCATTTTTCGTAGCCGTTGAAATACCCATAATCACGTTTCCTTGCGTTTGAGCCTTCACATTATCAGGATTTACCGTCAATCCACAATCCACTACTGACACCACTCTATCAATTTTTACTCCCTTTCCAAGCTTTGAAACCGTTACGGCATGGGCAATGTACGTGCCATAAACCTGCACGGCGGCAATGCCAATTGATTGCCCAGCTTTCACATTTTTATAATCCGTTTTCACCGCTAATTCCTGCAAAACTTTCAACATTCTTGAATCCTTTTCCAACATTTTCGTTCTAAATTCCAAGGGGTCAGCTCCCGCCATTGCCGCCATTTCATCTATAAAACTCTCTTGTGGAAACACGTTATGACACGCATACGGAGCCCGCCACCAGTGAATTGGCACAGAACCTTCCGCCAAATTATAGGAATTTCTACGGTTCGGAATTTTATAAGGACTCGCCTTATCACTCACCGACTCAATGGCAATAAAATCGGGTGTTTTTGTAAAATCCATCTTAGCCGCTTGGCGTAAAATAGCATCGCCTACTTGCTTATGGTTCAGTCCCGAAAGTGCATTATTTTCATCCAAACTTCCCTGCATTACACTCAACATGGCTGGGCGGAAAGGTCCTTGTTTGATGTCGTCTTCACGTGTCCAAATTAACTTGACGGGTTGGGTCAATTGCTTGGCGATGTGGACGGCTTCCATGACAAAATCAATGTTAGATTTTCGTCCAAAAGCCCCTCCCAAGAACATAGCGTTCACTTTTACGTTTTCAGGTTTAAATTTAAAATATTCCGAAACCTGTTTTATTACCCCATCGGGCGACTGTACGGGTGCCCAAATTTCCACCTTTTCGCCCTGCACCCATACGGTGGCATTTACGGGTTCAATCGGCGAATGTGCCATGTGCGAAGTCTCATAAACTGACTCCGCTTTCTTATTGGCTTCTGAATACGTTTTGGTAAAATCTCCAGTGGTTTGGTCTTTATAAATCAAGCCGTCTTGTTTGCCCAATTCACGGAGTTTCTGAAAATATTTTTCCGTAGAAAATTTCTCCACGCCCTCTTCGTTCCAGTTGACAGTCAAGGCTTTACGCCCTTTCAGAGCTGCCCAATAATTATCCGCCACTACTGCCACTGCTTCTGAAGTAGAATGTGCCAATTTGCGTTCGGTTTTCAAAACATACTTTACGCCCTTCACTTTCATGGCTTCAGCACCATTAAAATTTGCCACTTTTCCATAAATGGCGGGTGGCATTTCTATCGTGGCATAAAGCATATTGGGCAAAGTGGCATCAATCCCAAAAACTGCCTTTCCGTTGGTTTTAGCAGGGATTTCTGGACGGGGCAATGACTTTCCCAACAACCTAAAATCCTTGGGGTCTTTCAGCTTTGGGTTTTTAGGTACTTCCAATTTTGAAGCCTCTCCAATCAATTC